>JASHRK010000087.1 GCA_030037405.1 Acidimicrobiales bacterium
CGACGACCGGCGTCCCAGGGGGCGCGGTGAAGACCAGCTCGTAGTCTTCCCCCCCGCCGAGCGCCTCTCGTTCACAAGCGCCCGCGAAGACGGGCACCGACTCGAGCAGGACGCCGACTCCGGACTCCGAGGCGATGTGCGAGATGTCCTGCGCCAACCCATCGGAGACGTCGATCATCGCAGTGGCACCGATCCTCGCCGCAACACGGCCCTCGCCGGGACGGGCTGAAGGGCGGAGGTACGCCTGCACACATGGCTCTTCGCGTCCCCTGCCGGCGCGAAGGAGGGCGAGGCCGGCAGCCGAGCCCCCGAGGGGCCCGGTGCACCAGAGCTCGTCTCCGGCCCGGGCGCCCCGGCGCAGCACAGGCGAGAGCCCGTCCATCTCACCGAGGATGGCGACGGCGACGGCGAGGGCGCTGCCGCGCGAGAGATCTCCGCCGACGAGGACCACCCCGTACTCCGCCGCCGCCTTCTCGAGCCCCCTGAACAACCCGTCGAGATCGGTCCCCGACGGGGCGGCGACGGCAGCCACTGCGTGGGTAGGGAGACCTCCCATGGCGGCGATGTCGCTCACGTTGACGGCGAGAGCCTTCCACCCGGCGTCCTCGACGGAGCCAAGACCGAGGTCGAAGTGGACGCCGTCTACGACGAGGTCGGTGGCAAAGAGCTGCCGGCCCGTTGGTGCCGAGAGGACGGCGGCGTCGTCGCCCATGTGGACCTCTCCAGGTCGCATCCCTCCGGAGAGTCGTGCCCGCAGTCTGGAGAGGACGTCGAACTCCCTCACGGCACCGCTCAGCTCCGCCTTGCCACCCGTCTCTCTCCTCACAGGCGGACCGTAGCTCCAAGAACGGCCGCCCCGGTCACGATCGGCGGCTCACCTGGAGAGTTGCTGCCGACTTGGGGCCTCCCTGCAGGTGTGAATACGCTGTGGAACATGGCTGTGACGAGGAACCGCAAGCTTCTCGAGTGGGTCGACGAGGTGGCGGCTCTCACGGAGCCGGCAAGGATCGAGTGGTGCGACGGGTCGGCCGAGGAGTACGACAGGCTGTGCCAGCTTCTCGTAGACCAGGGCACTTTCACCAAGCTTGCCGACGCCAAGCGGCCGAACAGCTACTGGGCCCACTCCGACGTCCGTGACGTCGCCCGGGTCGAGTCGAGGACCTATGTCGCCTCGCGCAAGGAGGAGGACGCCGGGCCCAACAACAACTGGATCGACCCCGACGAGCTGCGCGAGACGCTGACAGGTCTCTTCAAGGCGTCCATGAGGGGCCGGACGATGTACGTCGTGCCCTTCTCGATGGGACCGCTCGGCTCTCCCATCGCGCATATCGGAGTCGAGATCACGGACTCCGCCTACGTCGCAACAAGCCTTCGCATCATGACGCGGATGGGGGCCGGCGCCCTCGAGGCGCTCGGCGACGAGGGAGAGTTCGTCCCCTGCCTCCACTCCGTCGGAGCTCCCCTCGCAGAGGGGGAGGACGACGTGCCCTGGCCCTGCGACCCGGAGAACCTCTACATCGCCCACTTCCCCGAGACGCGCGAGATCTGGTCGTTCGGCTCGGGCTACGGAGGAAACGCCCTCCTCGGGAAGAAGTGCCTCGCCCTCCGGATCGCCTCGGTGATGGCGAGGGACGAAGGCTGGCTCGCCGAGCACATGCTCATCTTGAAGCTGACCTCCCCGGCAGGCGAGGTGCGCTACATCACCGGCGCCTTCCCGTCGGCCTGCGGCAAGACCAATCTCGCCATGCTCGTCCCGACGATGACGGGCTGGAAGGTCGAGACGATCGGAGACGACATCTGCTGGATGAAGATCGGTCCCGACGGGACGTTGCGAGCCATCAACCCGGAGTCGGGTTTCTTCGGAGTGGCTCCGGGGACGAACATGGAGACGAACCCGAACGCCATCCTCACCCTTGCGGCCAACTGCATCTTCACGAACACGGCCCTCACCGACGACGGCGACGTCTGGTGGGAGGGCCTCACCGACGAGGCGCCGGAGCACCTCACTGATTGGACGGGAGCCGCCTGGACGCCTTCGAGGGGGACGCCGGCCGCCCACCCGAACTCGCGCTTCACCGCTCCTGCCGGCCAGGACCCGGCGATCGCCGGAGAGTGGGAGGACCCGGCAGGAGTACCAGTCTCCGCCGTGCTCTTCGGGGGGCGCCGCGCCGCTGTCGTGCCCCTCGTCCACGAAGCCTTCGACTGGCGGCACGGCGTCTTCCTCGGTTCGATCATGGCCTCCGAGACGACGGCGGCAGCCGCCGGCGCGGTCGGGAACCTCCGGCGAGACCCCTTCGCCATGCTCCCCTTCTGCGGCTACAACATGGCGGACTACTGGGCCCACTGGCTCTCGTTCGAGGAGCGGATGGAGGCCTCGAAGCTCCCGAAGATCTTCTACGTCAACTGGTTCCGCAAGTCTCCCGACGGGCGTTACCTCTGGCCGGGCTACGGCGAGAACTCACGGGTGCTCGAATGGATCTTCGAGCGATGCGCCGGGGGCGGCGAAGCTGTCGAGACCGCCATCGGCTACGTCCCGGCGCCCGGAGCGATCCCCCTCGATGGTCTCGAGATCTCGGGCGACGACCTGGAGGAGCTGCTCCGGGTCGACCGCACCGAGTGGCTCTCCGAGCTCCCCGCCATCGAGGAGCACTACGCGAGCTTCGACGACCATCTCCCCCCCGAGCTCGCCTCCCAGCTGGAGGCGCTTCGCCGCCGCCTCGGCGGCTAGGCCGCCTGACGGCGGGGGCGGCTACGCCGGGCCCGGAACGGGTCGTCCTGCCGTGCGAGCGAGCGTCTCAGCGAGAAGTGAAAGACCGCCGCGACTGCGCACGCCACCGCGATGAGGACGTCTCCTGCTCGGAACGAGAAAGAGATGACGACGGCGACGAGGGCGCAGACGACCCAGACGAGCTGCAGCTGAGTCTCGAACCGGGCAAAGGCGCGCCCGAGGGCGGCAGGGGGGACGTAACGCTGCCCGATGGAGTCGAACGCAGGCTTGGCACCGGTGCTCGTGCAACCGACGGCGAGCGCTACGAGCGGCTGCTCGTAGAGCGAGCCGCCCCAGCCGGCAAGAAGGGCGGCAATTGCGGTGAAGACGAGGGAGAGAGCGATGATCTGCTGCTCGGAAAGGCGCTTTCGCAGTAGCGGCACGAGAGTCGAGCCCGCGAGGCCGCCGGCTCCGCTCGCGAGGAGGAGGAAGCCGTACCACCACGTGGGCGCCTTGTCGGCCCGCAACGCGAATGCGAGGAAGAAGGTCATGAAGCCGAACGCTCCCCTCAGCACCGTCATCCCGAGGAGGCCTATCGTCACCTCGGGGACGAGGAGAGGGAGCCCGAGGCGCTTTCGCTCCTCCCGGACGTTCATCCGGCGGGGCGACCCCGGGTCGGCCGTCGACGAGGCGCCTCCGCCTCTCGTCCTGCGCCCGTAGATGAGCCCCCCGGGACCGCCCGGCAGGGTCTCGGGCACTGGCAGGGGCGCCGGAACGCTCGGACCGTGGAGCGGCCTCCCGTCCTCGGTCTCCCCTACCGGGGCGGGGGCAGTCGAGAGGACCGTCGCCCGCGGCAGCCGGGCGGCACCGATGGCGCCGGCGAGGAAGACGACGAAGTCGATGCGCAGCACCCAGGGGGCGCCGATCTGGAGAAAGGCGACACCCACGGCGGAGGCGGCGAAACCGGCAAGGCCGGCGAGAACGGCGAGCTTGGCGTTTGCCGATGCGAGGTCGTCCCCCCCGGTCATCGTCGGGATCAGAGCAGCCTTGGCGACGAGGTAGAGCTTCGAGAGCACGAGGATGCCGAACGCCTCGGGGAAGAGGAGCAGCCCCTTTAGATGGTCGGACATCGACACGGCGAGAACGGCGCTCCCGCCGCTCGCGACGGCGATGCTCGCCCGCCTCGCCGTGACGCCGCGGTCGAGGAGCGGGCTGAGGGCCGGCGCCACGATGGCAAAGGGCGCGATCGTGAGCAGCAGGTAGAGGAGCACTTTGCTCTTCGACTCGCTCGGGCTGACCGAGAAGAAGAGCGACCCGGCGAGAGAGACCGTCACGAGAGTGGAGCCCGCCGAGAAGATGGTGTGCACGAGAGCAAGCCGGCCAAAGGGCTGCGACTGGTCGAAGAGCCCTCTCACGGCCTCGCGCACGGTCCGGGTGACCCGGCTCCCCCTGCGCGCTAGCTCCACCTGGCCATGGTAGGTGCCGGGTGCGACCACTACGATGCCAGGACGGTGATGAAGGAGGTCCGGGGTGTCCGTGCGTGCGTACGTGCTGATCCAGACAGAAGTTGGCAAGGCGGCGTCGGTGGCGAGCAGGGTGGCCGAGATCCCTGGAGTCGTTCTCGCAGAGGACGTCACCGGGCCCTATGACGTGATCGTCCAGGCGGAGGCGGAGTCGGTGGACGACCTCGGCAAGATGGTGGTGAGCAGGGTCCAGTTGATCGAGGGGATAACCCGCACCCTCACCTGCCCGGTAGTCCACCTCTGAGCTCGGCGGCGGGCGGACCACGAGGGGGTTCGTCCTCCCGGTACTCGGCGTAGCCGGTCGCCTCGAGCTCCTCGGCGAGCTCGGGACCGCCCGATCGCACGATGCGCCCCCCCGAGAGGACATGGACGGCGTCAGGGACGAGCTCGATCAAGAGGCGCCGGTAGTGCGTGATCGCGAGGACGCCGACCGGCGGGTCGGACTCCTGCCGGGCGGC
>JASHRK010000088.1 GCA_030037405.1 Acidimicrobiales bacterium
CAGGAGACCCGAGTCGTTGGCGACGATGATGAGTGCTTCGGACGCGAGTGCCGCCTCGAGGGTCCAGTTGTCCTCGTAGTCCGGGCAGTCGGTCACGGTGACTCTCGGTTCTACGACTCCTCCACCCGAGGCTTCGGCACCTCCACCAGAATGTGGAGGTACTCCTCGACGCGTTCCTCGGCCCAGTCGTACCCGCCGTTGTCAGCCGAGGCGAGCAGCACACGCTCGATGTTGGTGAGGACCGGACCGAGAAACCGATCGAGGTGGTGTTGCGATCTGCCACGACGCCAGGTACGACGACCGAGCGCGAGGAGAAGGCGAGCATGGCTCTCGCCAGCAACGTGCCACCAGATCAGCGATGCGTTGACAACTGTCTACGGTTGGCTAGAGTGGCGCGGCGCCGATTGGACGTCACCAGAGCCGGCCGATCGAGGAGGCGCTCGCATATGCAAGAGAGCACGGCTGGTCGGTGATCAAGATCACCGGTGGATCGGCTCACGCATGCGGTGCCCCGCCGATTGCCCCCAGGTCTCGGTCTTCTCCACTCCGAGAGTGTCGGAGACACACGCCCGCGCCCTGCGCCGGGCTGTCGACCGCTGTCCGCACTCGGTGCAGAAGCAAAGCCATGCCTGAGTACGAGTTCGAGCTGACAGCCAGTGGCGCTCTCACCGACGAGGTCATAGATGCGCTGGTCGAGGCTGGCGACGACGACGCTACCTTCTCGACCAGGGACGGGTTGACGTTCGCGGCATTCAGCCGGGAGGCGGACACTCTCCTCGATGCTGTGGTCTCGGCCATCGAGGCACTGGAATCCGTCAGCCTACGCGTGCTGCGTGTTGATCCCGACGAGCTCGTCTGGGCCTCGGAGATAGCTAACCGGACGGCCCGTAGCCGTCAGTCCATCGACCAGTTGGTGAAGGGCCAACGGGGACCTGGCCATTTCCCGCCTCCGGCGACCCATGCCACTCGGAACCCGCTGTGGCGCTGGTCGGAAGTCGAGGCTTGGTTTGCCGAGTACGAGGGCCGCCCGCCTGACGCCGAACGGTCAATCGTGCTCCGCTCCATCAATGGAGCACTGGAAGCCCGCCAGGGGCTCCGCTCAGCCTCGGAGGCGCAACCGTTGCGCAGGGCCCTGCAGCGGCTCCTCGCCTCCTGAGCGGTTCTGTCGACCTCTTGTCAACGCATCGGCTATCAGGCCAAGGCCAATCGCGAGCATCCAGGAATCCTTGCTGATGGCGATACCTTGGCGGGCTGGCCAGATGCTCCCCTCCTTGCGCATGCCGGGAATGCGTGCGTAGAGACCGAGCAAGGCGCCGGAGAACCCCGTGAGTGCCACACCGGCAACCCCTGTCGTCACGATCGGCACCAGCAAGGTGGCTCCAACGGCCATCTCACCAGCCGCCAGCAAGCGCAGGAATCTCGTTGGCTGCATCGACTGGAAGACCGGGTACGCCTTCACTGCCATGCCGTGAACCGCCTCTGCCGTCGCCTCCTCGCCTTTCCACTTCTCCATCCCGGCGTGGAGCACGTACGCGCCGACGATCAGTCGCCCCGGTAGCTCGCGTAACTTCATGACCCTGCCTCCCGCCTTGCCTCTGCTGCTCGTGTCACAATCTCGTCCTCACATGCCAGGAAACATGGCCCGCAACTCGTCGAGCGAGAGAGCGGTCCCACTTAGTTCGATGGCGGGAAGATCGGCGTCTCGAAGGCGTCCGTAGATAAGCCGGATCAGCGTTTCTGCGGAGATCGTCAAGGTCGAATTGCACGGCTGGTCCGACCACGGCTCGATGCGGACGCCGTCTGTTACGAGCGCGAGCTCCCGCTCCGGTTCGCGGGTCTCGATGCGCACGAGACTCGGCCGACTGGTGGCCCTCCCGACACGTTGTGCCACCTGTGCCACTCCGTCGACGATCAAGTCGACGGCGTCGGGAATGATCGTCGACGTGGGCTCGAAGGCAACGGCGATGTCCCATGTGTGAACTGCATGCTCGGAGAGGCGCAGACGGCAGAAGGTGACAGCGTCGATATCCATGCCGAATGCGCCGACGTGGAAGTTGTTCAGTGTCTCGTCGCCGAGAGACTCCATGCGCTGGACGAACACCCCGTTCGCAGCGATGCTGTCGCGCGCTTGGGCTTGTGGGGATCGCCCGTTCCAGGCCTCCCAGATCGGAGGAAAGGCGTCACTGTTCGGTGCCGGCGTTCCGGTCAGCCCGGCTTCGAGGAGGAGAGCGAAGATCTCGGCTTGGCTCCCGAGGTGGGATAGCACCTGGGCCACCGACCACTCAGAGCAGGCCGACGGTCCGTTCAAGCCGGCGGGGTCGAGGTCGGTTACCTGCTGGACGAGCCGGTCATGCGAGCGTCGTAGGGCACCTATCCAGCGTTGCGCATCTGCTTCCACGAGAACCACGATAACGCTGTTCCGGAGGACCGCCTCCATATCCAGGTAGGCTTCTGAAATGGCACGTCGAGCTCCGGCTCGCGATGCAGTCGGAACCACTGCTGCTCGGCCACCGCGTCGATTGCGAGTCGATGCCGAGCGCAATCGGGACGCCGTGCTCCGGGCGGCCCGGGAGCTGTTCGCCGAGCGGGGTCTCGAAGCACCGCTCGAAGAGGTGGCGGCTCGTGCCGGTGTCGGCATCGCCACGTTGTACCGCCGGTTCCCGACGCGAGAACAGCTCGTGGCTGCCGCCCTCCTCGATCGAGTCGCTCTCTACGGCGAACTTGCCGAGCGGGCGCTCGAGACCGACGATCCCTGGGAGGGCTTTGCCAGTTTCGTCGAGCAGGTCTGCGCCCTGCAGGCGGACGACCGCGGACTGAGCGACCTGTTGTCGATCGCCTTGCCTGCGAATGAAGAGATCGAACGGCTCCGACTGCTCGCCAACGACCGCGTGATCGCATTGATCGAGCGCGCCAAGGCGGGCGCGAAACTGCGCGAGGACTTCGTCCGTGAAGACCTGCTCCTCCTGTTGATTGCCCAGGCGGCGGTCGTGCACGTCACGCGACACGACGCGCCTGATGCCTGGCGGCGTTTCGTCTCGCTCATGTTGCAGTCGTTCCATTCGGACGCCGAGTCTCCACTGCCGAACCCACCCTCGACCGACGAGATGACCCGGGCGATGACACGGCTCGCACGAGAGCGCGGGTGCGGATCGGAGTGAGACACGAGGATCAGGTGATGAGCAACATCCGGGTTGGCGTCTATGGACGGATGAGCCGGCCTACCTCGCGACACCGGCGAGAAAGGGCCCGGGCCCGGCGTCGTCGTGATCCATGACACGCTCGGGGAAAGCTCCGACGTTCGTAGCCGGGCTCGGACCACTTTGATGATCACTGGCCGAAGCTGGGCTCGACATCTCAGCTGAAGGCCCTAATTTCCTCGTTGACGGGATGGATGCGAGCGCGGCTACTCGACTTCGGTCACGCCGGGAGAGGACGTAAGCGCCGGCATTCGCCGCTTGTCGCCTGTGCATGATAATGGTATTATTATCTGATGCCTCGGACGTCGTGGCACGTGGAGTTCCATGACGCCTGCGAGGCCTGGGCCGACGGACTTGACCGCAGGACGCCGAGGCGCTCGTCGCGGCGATACACATACTGCGTTACCAGGGTCCGAACCTCGGGCGACCCCTGGTCGACACG
>JASHRK010000089.1 GCA_030037405.1 Acidimicrobiales bacterium
CTGCCACACGCCCCTCGCCCACCCCGGCCAAGGACCAACCGGCCGAAGATTTCGCTAAAGGAGAAGATTTCGCTAAAGGAGCGGGCACCGGCAGCCGATAGAGACAGAAGTGAGCGACGTGACGTCCGTCTTCTTGCCAAGGCACGAAGACGGAGAGTCGTCGCGTCGTGTCGCTGCCGCTGTGCCGGCCGCGGGTGAGTCTCGAATCCCTCGCAAGTCGTGACACCCCGCGGCCGGCACAGCGCTCCCCTGGGGAGGGCATGCCGGAAGCGCTAGGAGCGCTAGGAATGGGGCGTGCACCGGGACGTAAGCAGGTATCTCGACGGCTACCGGCCGCGCGGCGCCGACGAGGAGCGTGACCTCGAGCGCTGCCGCCTGCTGCTCGGGTCGTCCCGAGATCCCTGGGACCGCCACCTCCCGCTCCATCTCACTGCCTCGGCCGTGGTGGTCGACGTCGCCTCGAGGAAGGTGTTGCTTCGCTGGCACGCCCGCCAGCGAGCTTGGCTGCATCTCGGCGGGCACGCCGATCCCGGCGAGGTCGACCCGGTCGACGTGGCCCTGAGGGAGGCACGGGAGGAGTCCGGCCTCGAGGACCTCGCCGTTTGGCCGAGCGGAGAAGGGGCGCAGCTGATCCATCTCGCGGCGGTCCCGGTGGCGCCCCGGGGAGACGAACCCGCCCATGAGCACGCCGACTTGAGGTACCTGATGACGACGTCGTCACCAGGTGGAGCTCGAGCAGAGAACGACGAAGCGCTACTGCGTTGGACGGATCTCGCCGACGCCGCCATCGAGGTGACGGGCAACCTGGCCGAGACGCTGCGGAGAGTAGCTGCCCATCTCGGGAGCCTCCCTGCTCATCCGGGCATGAGCGACGGCCCCGCCGGCAACGGCGAGGAAAGCTGACGCGCGGGCTAACGCTGGGGCTTGGCGAGGGCCCACGCTCCCGGCAAGAGGACGGCGGCCAGCCCTGCCTTGATGGCGTCGCCCGGTATGAAGGGTGTCAGGCCCTTCGCGATCGCCTCCGACGGGCTGAAGTGAAGGCTGACGCCGAGCCAGATGACGCCGACTGCGTACATCACAATCTCCCCCGCCAGCATGGCAGGGACCGACTTGAGAAGCGACCGGTCCGCCCCGCGCTCTGCGAGGTAGCCGCAGAGCGCCGCGCAGAGAACAAAACCCACGATGTACCCGAACGACGCCCCCACGTATCCGCTGGCGTGGTCCGCAAACCAGGGAACACCGGCGACCCCGGCAACGCCGTAGAGCACCATCGCCGAGGTCCCCCGCTTCCAGCCGAGCGCCGTGCCCGAGAGGAGCACTCCGAGCGTCTGGCCGGTTATGGGCACGGGCGTGAAGGAGAGGTGGATGGATATCTGCGCCAGCGCTCCGACGAGACAGGCGGCGCCGATGACGAGGAGAGCGTCTCGGACGATCGCCCCCGGGATGAGGTCGGCGAGCACGACGGGCCGTCGTCGCGGCAGGGCCAGGATGTCTCGCATGGAGGCCAGATCCTACAGACTCGCGTCTCGTGAAGATAGCTGACACCTTCGAGTTCCTCCTCGGGACGTGGCTCGTCTCCCGCTCGATCGAGGACCGTCGAGACGGTGTCAGAGGATCCTTCGAGGGGATCGCACGCCTCGTGCCGAGGACCTCATGGGCCGAGGGCGGGGCGGCGACGGGGGCTTGTCTACCGCCGGGATCGCGGGCCGGCGAGTACGGCGAGGAGGGCGAGCTCCATCTCGGGCGGCACTCCGGGCAGGCGAGCCGCCACCTCGACTGCGCCGGTCTCTCCGACGCCACGGTCATGCTGTACCGGGCAGGCGGGCGACCCTTCGTCGACCTCGATCTGAGGCGCGGGATGTGGCGAGCCGCCCATCTCTGCGGCGGCGATCGTTACGAGGTGGCCACCTACGTCCGTTCCCTCGACCTCGTCGAGGAGGAGTGGGTTGTGCGAGGGGACCTGAAGGACTACGTCCTACACACGACTCTGCGCCGGCACCGGTAGCTGAGAGTTCGCCGGGTACCTGCCCCGTGAGGTGCCCAGGGCAGCGGCAGGCCACTAGCCTTCTGGCTACGAGGCGCGGCCGGAGCGGCGGGTGCCGTGCAGGATCCAGTCGAAAGGTAGCTGAGCGAGGATGTCTACGAGCGGGCAGGGCGGTCGCCAAGGGAGCGGCAAACGGCCGAGCGGGTCGAGCCGGTCGGGTAGCGGCAACCGACGGCCTGCCGCCTCGCGAGCCGGTGGTACCTCTCGCGGCGAGAGCGCCGCAGCCCAGCGTGCCCGGGAACGATTGCAAGACCGTGAGGCCGGCGGAAGCGGGCGGGGCGGAAGCGGGCGCAGCGGAGGAGGAGGACGGGGGGAAGGTCGCCCCCGCCAGCCGGGGCGACCCGGACGCCGCCCGCCGCAGCGGCGCGGCCTCTCGACCTCGTCCACCGCCGGCATCTTCGGCGGCGTCGTGGTCGTCCTGGCGGTCGTCGTCATCGTGCTCGTCTCTGTGCTCGGGAGCTCGAGCGGGAAGGCGACGGCGGCCGACAACCCCTGGGTGAAGCCCTTCACCGATACCGCCGTCACGACGGCGCTCCAGCATGTACCGGTGAGCGAGCTCGACGCTGCCGGCGACGCCTCTGCGCTCGGCACCGTCTCGACGAAGAAACCCTCGGACACGGGGCTGATCGCGCTGACCGGGCCCAAGCTGACGGCGAATGGCAAGCCGGAGCTCATCTTCCTCGGCTCCGAGTACTGCCCGTACTGCGCCGCCACGAGATGGCCCTTCATCATCGCCCTCAGCCGCTTCGGCTCCTTCACCGGGCTGCAGCTGACCAAGTCCTCCCCCCTCGACATCTACCGGCTGACGCCGACCTTCTCGTTCGCCAAGGCTCACTACACGAGCCGGTACATCACCCTCAACACGACAGAAGAGCTGAGCAACCACTGCCCTCTGAAAGACGTCGTGAAGAACACCGAGTACTCGAGCATCCCCTCGAGCTACTACCCGTCCAAGTGGGCCTGCAACAACGACGACTACATCCCTATCCAGGCACCCTCGAAGAAGGTCGCGGACCTTGCTGACGAGTACGACACCACCGCCTATTTCGGTGAGGATGGCGCAGGCGGCATCCCCTTCATCGACTTCGGGGGCCTCTATGCCGAGGACGGCGCCCTCTATGATCCCGCTGCCCTGCACGGCCTCAGCTGGGAGAAGGTCTTGAAGACCTTCACGGTTCCCACCGAGGGCGTCGGCGAGGTCGTCCTCTCCGTCGCCAACAGGTACACGGCGCTCATCTGCAACATGACAGGTCAGAAGCCTGGGTCGGTCTGCAAGTCGAGCGTGATCCAGGCGGCTGAGAAGGCGCTCAAGTAATGACGCGCTGGCGGCCGGTAGCGACGAGCCTGTTGGCTCTTGCCGGCCTGGGGCTCGCCGCCTTCCTCACCTGGGGCCACTACTTCGACCAGGCGGCGATATCGAGGTCGTGTCCCCTGAGCAGCGTCAGCAGCTTCGTGAGCTGCGGCGCCGTCACGACGAGCCCTGAGTCGGTCATCTTCGGGATCCCGGTCGCCCTCTACGGCCTCGTCTACTTCGTGGCCATGCTCGGGCTCTGCCTGCCGAGGAGCTGGCGATCACCCTCGTTCCTCGTGGCCACGGCGCGCCTCGGCCTCAACGTCGCCGGGATCTGCTTCGTCGTGTACCTCGTGAGCGTCGAGCTCCTCGTCGTCAGGCACATATGCATCTACTGCTCGTGCGTGCACCTCCTCCAGTTCGCCCTCTTCCTCCTCGTCGTCACGGGTTGGTACGACACCGGCTACTCCCAGACGAGGGACGGGAGCGACTACGAGGACAGCGAGGCACCCCACCGCCCGGTGGCGGTCAGCCGGTAGGAGAGGTGATCGGCGCTCTCGAGATCGAGCTCCACTTCCCCTCCTCCCGCTCCCTCAAGGAGAAACGTGCCCTTCTCCGCCCCATCATCGACGCCTCGCGCACGCGCTACCGCGTCGCCATCGCCGAGACTGGCTTCCAGGACCTGCACCAGCGCGCTCTCGTCGAGGTGGCGGCGGTCGCCTCCGTCGAGCACGTCGTGACGGAAGAGCTCGACGCCGTCGAGCGGCTCGTCTGGTCGTCGCCAGGGCTCGAGGTGGTCTCCGCCCGCCGATGGTGGTCGGACGGCGAGTAGGCGCTCCGGAGAGCTCAGTCGACCCAGACCGTCTTCATGTTGGCGAACTCGTGGATGCCGGGAGAAGCCAGCTCGCGACCGTAACCCGAGCGTTTCACGCCACCGAAGGGCAGGTCGTAGTAGGAGGTCACCATCCAGTTGACGAACACCTGTCCGGCCTCGAGCCCCTCGACGAGACGCCGCATCTCCTCCTCGTCCTCGGTCCAGGCGTTCGAGCCGAGCCCGAAGTCCGAGTCGTTGGCGAGGGCGATCGCCTCTTCGACGTCGGCCACCCTGTACATCGAGGCGACCGGGCCGAAGACCTCCTCGCGGTAGACGCGCATCTCCGGCGTTATCCCGGTGACGACCGTAGGCAGGTAGAACCAGCCCGGACCGTCGAGGGCCTCGCCCCCGCAGAGCACCTTCGCCCCCTTGGAGACGGCATCCTCGACCTGCTGGCCGACCTCCTCGAGTCCCGCCCGGGTGGCGAGGGGACCGATGTCAGTGCCTTCCGACAGGGGGTCGCCCACGACGAGCCCGCTCATCTTGTCGGTGAAGCGCTCGATGTACTCGTCTGCGATGCGCTCGTGCACGATGAAGCGCTTGGCCGCGATGCACGACTGCCCGTTGTTCTGGACGCGAGCCCTCACCCCGACCTCGACGGCTCGCTCCAGGTCGGCAGAGGGCATGACGATGAAGGGGTCGGAGCCCCCGAGCTCGAGGACGGTCTTCTTGATCTCGTCGCCGGCGATCGCCGCCACTGCTCTGCCGGCGCCCTCGCTCCCGGTCAGGGTGGCCGCCTTCACGCGGCGGTCGCGGAGGACTCCCTCGACGGCGCTCGAAGAGATGAGCAGGGTCTGGAAGGCACCCTCGGGCAGGCCTGCCCGTTTGCACGCCTCCTCGATGTAGAGCGTCGTCTGGGGCACGTTCGAGGCGTGCTTGAGGAGCACGACGTTGCCGAGCATGAGAGCCGGGGCGGCGAAGCGGACGACCTGCCAGAGGGGGAAGTTCCAGGGCATGACGGCGAGCACGGGGCCGATGGGCTGGTAGATCACGTAGGAGCGTCTCTTTGCCGCCGTGCCTGCGACCTCCCTTTCGGCCAGGAGCGCTTCGGCATGCTCGGCGAAGTAGCGCAGGCCCCCTGCGCACTTTCCCACCTCGGCGGTGGCTTGGGCGAGGGGCTTGCCCATCTCTATCGTCATCGTGCGAGCAAGCTCGCCGGCCTCCTCTTCGAGGATGCCGGCGAGGGCGTTCACGAGGCTCGCACGCTCGGCGAAGCTGGTGGCCCTGTAGCGCTCGAAGGTCTCAGAGGCGAGGGCGATCCGGCGGGCGATCTCGGCGGCACCGTGCTCCTCGAAAGTCCTGACGGTCTCGCCTGTGGCGGGATTGGTCGTGGCGATCGGCATGGGACAAGTTCTACCCCCTGAGCCGCCTGTCGCGTACCATCGCTTCGTGGCCGATCTCGACCCCGTGCCCGGCCCCGACCCGGTGGCAGGTGGCGACCCGGTGGCAGGCGGCGACCCACCTCTCGACCTCACGGCGATAGAGGCGCGACTCCTTGCCGTCGAGACGGCTCTGCAGCGGCTCGAAGATGGCAGCTACGGGCGCTGCAGCTCCTGCGGCTCGCCCATCGAGGAGGAGCTGCTCGGTAACGACCCCGTCGCCTCGACATGCGGCGCCTGCCTCGCCGGCCGGGTGGAGGGGGCCTAGGCGTGGCAACGGTTCGTTTCTTCGCCCAGGCGAGAGAGGAGGCGGGCTGCGCCAGCGCCACGATCGAGGGCGGCACGGTCGGCGAGGTCGTCCGGTCGGCGTGCGAGCGCTTCGGCCCCCGTCTCGCCCGCGTCGTCGAGGTGAGCACGATCTGGCTCAACGGGGACTTCGCCGAGAGCGACGCCAAGGTGATCGACTCCGACGAGGTGGCGGTGCTCCCGCCCGTCTCGGGCGGTTGACGCCGCCCGACTCTCGCTTCAGGCCTTCTTCGTCTCCCAGAAGACCTTGTCGATCTCGCCGATGTGGTTGAGCAAGCCTTCGGCCACCGAGACGTCGTTCGTCTTCTTCGCCTCGCCTGCCGCCTTCGTCGCCTTCCAGAAGAGCTCGTGCAGCTGAGGGTGCTTGGCGAGGTGGTCGGGCTTGAAGTAGTCGGTCCAGAGGACCCAGAGGTGGTGCTTGACGAGGTCGGCACGCTCCTCCTTGATGAACGTCGCCCGCTCGCGGAAGGTGGCATCGTCCGAGGCGTTGAACTTCTCCATGCAGGCCTTCACCGACTCCGCTTCGATACGCGCTTGAGCCGGGTCGTACACCCCGCACGGGAGATCGCAGTGGGCGTGCGCCACCTCGGGCGCTCTCAGGCGATCGACGATCGACAACAACCCGGATGTGAGCGACATTTGCCAGTCTCCTTGGTCAGGATGGAATCGAAGATGACGAGGTCACCCTATCCGCGATGCGCGGCTCGCCGGTCGAGGAGGCGGCTCTTTACGAGGATCGAGATCGACGGCCTCTCGATGGTCCCCGAGCTCGCCCCGGGCGAGCGACTCCTCGCCGTCCGCTCACCGGTGCTCGAGACCGGCGATCTCGTCGCCGTCGTCGACCCGGAGGACCGGGCGAGGCTGCTCGTAAAGCGCGTGCACCGCCTCCATGCCATGGCAGTCGAGGTGCGGGGAGACAACGAGGGGGCAAGCCGCGACTCCCGCCAGTTCGGGCTCGTGCCGCGCCGGGACGTCATCGGCCGCGTCGTGCTGCGCTACCATCCGCCCGGCGCCCTTCGATGGTTCCGCCGCGCCTCGCCCTGAGAGCCGCCTCGCCCTGAGAGGTCGTCACGTCGAAGGACCTGGGTAGCCGGTAGGCTGGTCCGCAGCATG
>JASHRK010000090.1 GCA_030037405.1 Acidimicrobiales bacterium
GCCCGGCGTAGCCGCTCACCTCGCTCGTGAAGCAGCCCTGGTCGTCGACAGGAACCACGACGGGGATGCCCGCCGCCTCGCAGGCGGTCTGGTCGTCCTCGCCGAAGCCGGGCGCCAGGTGCACGATTCCCGTGCCTTCGTCGGTGGTGACGAAACCTCCCCCGAGTACCTGAAAGGCGTTCGGTGTCGCCTCGAAGTAAGGAAAGAGCGGGCGGTACCTTCGTCCGACGAGGGCGGAGCCCTTGACGGTGCCGAGCACGACCGGCTCTGCTCCGAGCTCAGCGGCGTACTCGGCGAGACGGGCGGTCCCGAGGAGGATGCGGGCGTTGCTCCCGTCGCCGCCGCGGTGCCCGACGACGGCGTAGTCGAGCTCGGGACCGACGGCCATGGCGAGGTTCGAGGGGAGCGTCCATGGCGTCGTCGTCCAGACGGCGAGCCGCAGCGGTCCCTCGAGCAACGAGTCGACCTCGTCGCCCGGTGGAGGCGGGAGCAGGTCGAAGAGCACGGTCACGGCAGGATCGGTGCGATCGCGGTAGCTGTCGTCGATGCGGGTCTCCATCGCCGACAGCGGCGTCTCGCACTCCCAGCAGTACGGGAGCACCCGGTACCCCTCGTAGGTGAGGCCCTTTTCGTGCAGCTGCTTGAAAGCCCATATGACGCTCTCGGTGAACGTGAGGTCCATCGTGCGGTAGCTGTGGTCGAAGTCGACCCAGCGTGCTTGGCGGGTGACGGTCGCGACCCAGGAGTCGGTCGTCTGCTGGACGAGGTCCCGGCAGTAGGCGTTGAACCTGTCCACCCCGTACTCGATGATCGCCTGGCGTCCGGAGAGGCCGAGGTCCTTCTCGGCCGGCATCTCGGCGGGCAGGCCATGGCAGTCCCAGCCGAAGACCCGCTCGACTCGGTGACCCCTCATCGTCTGGTAGCGAGGGACGGCGTCCTTCACAAACCCCGTGAGCAGGTGACCGTAGTGGATGCGACCGTTGGCAAAGGGCGGCCCGTCGTAGAAGACGAACTCGGTCTCGGGAGGGTGCTCCTCTACGGAGGCTTGGAAGGTGCCGTCTTCCTGCCAGAAGGCGAGAACGCGCTCCTCGATGTCCGGGTAGCGAGGTTGGCGCGCGACGGCAGGGTAGGGACGAGCGCGGTCGCCATCGAGCTGTACAAGGCTGGAGGCCCTCTCTGCCATCCTCATACGTTAGGCGGCGCCGCTCCCTGCCTCGACTAGGTTGTTGGCCCGATCGCGCCTGGGACGTTATCGTCTAACACCCCGCCTCGGGGAAGGGAGATTCCGGACCGATGGCTACGAGAGACACGACAACGTCGAAGTCGAGGAAAAAGATGACGGCGGCGGCTGGCGCGGAGGTCGAGAAGGCTACCGGCGAGAGACAGGTGACGAAAAAGGCGGCGGCGTCCGGCTCGAAGGCGTCCGGCTCGACGGCCGCCGGCGCACCGAGACCGGCAGCTGGGGCCAAGCTCGCCGACGGCAAGGCGGCGGTGCAGGCCAGGACGTCTGCCAGAGCGGATGCGGTCAAGAAGCAGCCGCCCGCCAAGGAACCGGCGGCCGCCAAGACAGCGTCCGCAGCCAAGACGCCGACTCCAGCCAGAGAGCCGGCCGCAGCCAAGGAACCAGCCCCCGCCAAGACGCAGCCGGCGACGAAGGTGACGGCCGGCAAGCAGCCTCCTGCCGCCAAGCAGCCTACGGCAGCGAAGACGCCCGCCCCTGCCAAGCAGCCTGCGGTGGCCAAGGCGCCGGCTACGAAGCAGCCGGCAGGCAAGCCGGCGGCAAAGAGATCGGCAGCAGAAAGAGAGACGACCCCCGTCCAGCCACGTGGGCCAGCCGCCGGCCAGTCCGGCCCTGGTCCTAGACCGGCGGGCACCGGCCTCTTGTCACGGCGCCATCGGGCACCTGAGAGGAGGACAGAGGGCTACGCCGACGAGAGGTGGCTCAACCACCAGCGCCACCTTCTCGAGACGGAGCGGGAGACCCATGTCGAGCAAGCCCAGGCGCTTCGCGAGGAGGCGGAGGCGCTCGTCGAGGAGATGGAACCAGGAGACATCCAGTTCGACGACGAGTCGGGCGAGGGTGGCACCACGACTGTCGACCGTGAAAGAGACCTCGCCCTCTCCGCCCAGGCGCTCCAGGCCGTTGACGAGATCGACCACGCCCTCGCCAAGATGGCCAGCAAGACGTACGGGCTGTGCGAGAACTGCGGGCGGCTGATCCCGAAACCACGCCTCGAGGCACTACCGTTTGCTCGTCTGTGCATCGACTGCAAAAGCGGGGGGCTGTCGAGGCGTTGACGTCGGAGCCGACAGCGCGAGAGCGGCGCCGCCGGATCTGCCTCGTAATCCTCGTAGCGATTGCCGCGCTCGCGGCGGACCAGGTGACGAAGTCCATCGCTGTCGCTCGCCTGCAGACGCACGAGGTTCACATAGCGGGCCCGATCGCCTTCCGTCTCCAGTACAACTCCGGTATCGCCTTCTCGATCGGTACCGGCCTCACCGGCCCGATCATCGTCGTCGCCATCGTCCTCGTGCTCGTGGTCGCCTGGTTCGCGAGACGGGTGCCTACGACGGGCGCTGCCGTCGGCGCCGGCCTCATCCTCGGAGGAGCGGTCGGCAACCTGTCCGACCGGCTCTTTCGTGGCCATCACGGCGCCGTCGTCGACTTCATCTACACGAAGTACTGGCCGACCTTCAATCTCGCCGATGCCTCGATCGTCTGCGGCTGCATCATCGTCGCCTGGACGCTCATCGCATCCGGTCGAAGCCGGCGAGGTGAGACAGGAGTGCCGCCGGGGTGACCAGCCGCGACGGTCCGATCGAGGTGCCCGCCGCTCTCGCCGGCGTGCGGGTGGACAGGGCAGTCGCCATGCTCGCGGGACTGACTCGTGCTCGTGCGGCAGAGCTCGTCGCGATCGGCGGAGTGGCGCTCGGCGGGGAAGCGGTTCAGGAGGGGTCGAGAAGGCTTCGTGCGGGAGAGACGCTCGCGATCAGTCTCTCGTCGCTCGCGGCCGAGGTCGCGGGCGAGCCGGTCCCCTCGCCGAGCCCGGCCGTCCCCTTCAAGGTGATCCACGAGGACTCGGAGATCGTCGTGGTCGACAAGCCCGCCGGCGTCGTCGTCCACCCCGGCGCAGGGAACCGTCGCGAGACGCTCATATCCGGCTTGCTCGCCCGCTATCCCGAGCTGGCGCTCCTGCCAGCGGCAGGGGCGGGGGAAACGGACCGACCCGGGATCGTCCACCGTCTCGACAAGGAGACCTCGGGTGTCCTCGTAGTCGCTCGCACACCTGCCGCCTACCGCGCGCTCACCGCCCAGCTGGCGAGCCGGCAGATGGGGCGTACCTACCTGGCAGTCGTCCTCGGGCACCTGGACGGCCGCCACGGCGTGATCGACGCCCCCATCGGGCGCTCGAGCAGGGATCGGACTGCGATGGCGGTGTCGGCGACCGGTCGGCACGCACGTACCGCCTATCGGGTGAGAGAGCACCTCGACGGGCCGTTCAGGGCGAGCTACCTGGAGCTCGACCTCGAGACCGGGCGGACCCACCAGATACGGGTGCACCTGGCAGCCATCGGGCATCCGGTCCTCGGTGATCGGCGCTACGGCGGGACGAGGGGAGCGGTAGCCGTCAAGCGCTGCCTCCTTCACGCCTGGAAGCTCCGTCTCGAGCACCCCGCGACGGGAGAGGAGGTCAGCTACGTGGCACCCGTGCCCGATGACTTGAGCGAGGCCCTCTCACGCTTCATCCGTTGAGCTCAGGCAGCGCTGTTGACGCCGTCCACCTCGGGCTGCTCGGAGAGGAACTGCAGGGCGGCCGCCTCTACGCGCCGGACACGGCGGACGCCGATGCCAAGGGCGCGGGCGGTCGCCTCGAGTGAGGTCGGCTGGTTGCCGTCGAGGCCGAAACGCAGCCTGATGACAGCCTGATCGAGCTCGGGAAGCCGGCCGATGGCCTTCTCGAGCCGTCCCAGGCTTATGGAGTGGAGAATCTCGTCCTCGAAAGGAGCTTCGTCGGCGGCGACGACATCGCCAAGGGTTGCCGTGGCGTCGCTCGTGAGGGGTTGATCGAGGCTCGCCACCACCCGCGGGAGCCTGGCGTGGTCCGAGTCGGCCTCGTTCTCTGCTGCCAGAGCGTCCTCGGGGAGGCGGATCGCCCGCCCCTTCGACTGCACGGCACGCTGGAGTGACTGGCGTATCCACCACGTGGCGTACGTCGAGAAACGGAAGCCCTTTCGCCAGTCGAACTTCTCCACCGCTCTCATCAGCCCGAAGGTGCCCTCCTGGACGAGGTCGACGAGGTCTACCCCCCTGCCCTGGTAGCGCCGTGCCCAGTGCACGACAAGGCGCAGGTTGGAGCCGATCATCTCCTCGCGCGCCTTCTCGTCCCCCTGCTCTATCCGTTTCGCGAGCTCCACCTGGGCGTCCGCGCTGAGGAGGGGGTACTTGCCTAGATCGTCGAGGAACAACCTCATGAGGTCGGGCGCACCGGCACCTCGGTCGCTCTCCGCGGCGTTCGCACCCGACGACCCAAGCTCAATGGTCGAGTTGGCGGGAATGGTCCCTTCTCCCTTCATCTCTTGTGTCTCTCAACGTATGCATGCCCTTCTTCATTCCCCGCTTGCGGCCAGCTAGCGTCGCTGGTCATGGTCCCGACACCGAGCTCGCAGGTTCCCCTCACACCGTGCCGCACTATCCTTGTTCGCCACGGTGCCACCGCCTGGAGTCGGAGCGGGCAACACACCGGCAGAACAGATCTACCCCTAATTCCTGAAGCGGAACTGGGAATGGAGGAACTTCGAAGAAAACTCTCAGTGACACTTGCGGACCTGGCGCCCGCCCTCGTGCTCTCGAGCCCTCTCAGCCGGGCGCTCGAGACTTGCAAGGCTGCCGGCTTCGGCGATGCCGTCCAGGTAAACGAGAAGCTTCTCGAATGGGACTACGGAGACTACGAGGGGCTCACGACCCCAGAGATCCGGGCGGAGAGGCCCGGTTGGGACCTGTTTCGGGACGGTTGCCCGGGCGGGGAGGACCTGGCCCAGGTGGCGGCGAGGACGGGCGACCTCGTGGAGCGGCTGCGCGACGACCCGTCACTTGCCGGGCAGGCGGTGCTCCTCTTCGCCCACGGGCACGTGCTACGAGTCCTCGCAGCGGTCTGGGCCAGGCTCGGCGCGGAGTCGGCAAGGGCGCTTCCTCTCGCCACCGATGCTCTCGGCGTCCTCGGCTGGGAGCACGAGAGTCCGGTGCTCGAGAGGTGGAACCTCTGACCGCGAGCTGGCCGGGACAGGCTCAGCTGAGGGGTTCGCTCAGCTGAGAGGCCCGACGGGCTCGAGGACGGTTCCGCGGGCTCGTGCCACCATGTCTGCGAGCGTGAAGGTGTCGAGGTGCTGGCGCATGTGCTCGCCCACCTCCGACCAGACGCTCAGGAGGACGCACTGGCCCTCGTGGTCGCAGGCGCCGTTCTCGTGCGG
>JASHRK010000091.1 GCA_030037405.1 Acidimicrobiales bacterium
TGATCACGGGCGACAACCCGCTCACCGCCGCGGCCATCGCCGACGAAGCGGGCGTCGACGACTTCCTCGCCGAGGCGACCCCCGAAGCGAAGCTCGCTCTCATCAAGCAGGAGCAGGAGGGAGGCAAGCTCGTCGCCATGACAGGAGACGGGACGAACGACGCTCCGGCGCTTGCCCAGGCTGACGTCGGCGTTGCCATGAACACCGGCACGACGGCGGCGAAAGAGGCCGGCAACATGGTCGACCTCGACTCGAACCCGACGAAGCTGCTCGACATCGTCGAGATCGGAAAGCAGCTCCTCATCACCCGGGGCTCGCTCACGACGTTCTCGATCGCCAACGACGTCGCTAAGTACTTCGCCATCATCCCGGCGCTCTTCGCCGCCACATACCCGCAGCTCGAGACCCTCAACATCATGAAGCTGCATACACCGCAGAGTGCCGTGCTGTCCGCCGTCATCTTCAACGCTCTCGTCATCGTGGCGCTCATCCCGCTCGCCTTGAAGGGCGTGAGGTTCCGGCCCGCCAACGCGCAACAGATCCTCCGGCGCAACATCTGGATCTACGGGGTGGGAGGGATCATCGTGCCGTTCATCTTCATCAAGCTGATCGACCTGTTCCTGACCGCCGTCCACTGGTACTGAGCGAGGTAAAGATGCTTGTCAACCTTCGTCGTGCGGTCGTCCTGAGCGCAGTGCTCGTCGTGCTGTGCCTCGTGTACATGTTCTTCGAGGTAGGTATCGGCCAGCTCTTCTTCCGCAGCCAGGCCGACGGCTCGCTCACCAAGTACGGGTCGACCGAGATCGCCCAGTCCTGGACAGGGCCGAAGTGGTTTCAGGGGCGTGACGACAGACCCGACCCGATGGAGAGCGGGCCGACGAACTACGGCCCGCACTCGATCCAGCTGTACGAGCAGGTGAAGAAACGGATCGCCCAGCTGAAGAAGGAGGGCATCACCCCGACCAACGGGCTCGTGACAGGCTCGGGCAGCGGGCTCGACCCGGACATCGCCCCTCGTGACGCCTACGCCCAGGTAAACGCTGTCGCCAAGGCCAATCACCTGCCCGTCCCAGCCGTGCGCAAGCTCGTGAAGGAGCACATCTCGCCCGTCTACGACGCCATCTTCGGCGCTCCCTACGTCAACGTGCTCGACTTGAACGTCGCACTCGCCAAACTCGAAGCTTCCCGATGACGACCGTCCCTGACGCCATCGTCATCCCTCTTTGAGGGAGACCTCCGGCTCATGAGGGCGATGCAACGGTGGTCCGCGGCGCCCGATGACGTGGACGTCGACGTCGTGGCCCTGGCAGTAGCGGATCACCTTCGAGATGATCGAGCCCTTCGTCAGCTCCTCGAAGCGGCTCCGCCTGCTCGAGCCGAGCACGATCTGGGTGATCTGGTGCTCGAGAGCGAACTCGACGAGCGCCTTGGCGGCATCGGCTCCCGAGATGTCCCTCCAACGCCCTCCTACGTCTTCGGCGAGGCGACGCAGCGCCGCCAGCTCGTCTCCGTCACGCCGGCGCGTCTCCTCCGAGGACACGACATGTACGACCTCCAGCGTCCCCTTCTGCCGGGCAGCGATGCGGGCCGCCCGCGCCAGGATGCCGTCGGTACCGGGGGTGTCGTCGACCGCCACCATGATCCGCTCGTTCGTGTCCCAGACGTCGACGATGTGGCGGTCGTGCAGGCGCTCGATGAGGCTCTCGTCCGCCTCGTCCGCCACGAAACGGAGGGCAAGCTCACGCAGCGCCGTCAGGTTGTCGGAGCGAAAGAAGTTCGAGAGGGCACTGGCGACCTTGTCCGGCGGGTAGATGTTGCCGTGCGCCATCCGGCGGCGTAGCTGCTCGGGAGAGGAGTCGATCAGCTCGGTCTGATCGGCTCGCCTGACGACCCAGTCCGGGACCCGCTCTCTCACGGGTACTCCCGTCATGCGCTCGACGGCGTCGGCAAGGGACTCGATGTGCTGCACGTTCACCGTGGAGATGACCGAGATGCCCGCTTCGAGGATCTCGAAGACGTCCTGCCAGCGTTTCTCGTGCGGTCCCGAGCCGGGCACGTTCGTGTGGGCGAGCTCATCGACGAGCACCACTTGGGGAGCGCGGGCGATGACCGCAGGGGTGTCCATCTCCTCGAAGCTGCTCCCCCGGTGGGAGACCTTCTTGCGAGGCACGACCTCGAGCTCGCCCTGCGCTTTCAAGGTAAAGGCGCGCCCATGGGCCTCGACGAACCCGATGACGATGTCGGTGCCCCTTTCCCGCCGCCTGCGCCCCTCGTCGAGCATGGCGCAGGTCTTCCCCACCCCGGCGGCAGCGCCGAGGTAGAGGCGGAACCTGCCCGCCGGCTCGACGACTTCGTTCAACTCCTCGGAGAGCTTCGTCATGGGGCGTAACCTGCGCTCGCGGTGTACGCCAACATCATGCCTCCGCGCCGGCGGCTGACCGGGCTCATCGCCGCCATCGTGACGATGGCCGCTCTCGTCGGCGTGATGTTCCCGCTCCGCCACCACCTCGCCATCGCAGTCGTAGCCCTCGTCCTCGTCGTGCCCGTGGTGCTCGGCGTCGTCCTCGGAGGCTTCGCCGCCGGCCTCGTCACCGTCCTTGTCGGCTTCCTCACCTACGACCTGCTCTTCATCCCCCCCTACGGGACGCTGAACGTGGGGCGGGCCGAGAACTGGGCTGCTCTCGGCGTCTACGTGGCGGTCATGCTCCTCGTATCACGTGTCGTGGACCGGCTCTGGCGAACCGAGACGGCGAGCCGCGAGAGCGAGCAGGACACGTCGCACCTCTTCCAGCTCTCGGAGCTTCTCGTGGCGGACAGGCCGGCGCCGGAGCTCTTCCGGATAATCGTGCAGACCGTGCGGGAGGCCTTCGGCCTGAGCGCCGTCGTCCTCCTCCTCCCCCCGTCTTCGGCCGGCGGCGCTGGCGCGGCCGTCCCTGCAGAGGGAGACGCCACAGGCTCTGTCCTCCCGGCAGCGTCGGAGGGCCGCGAGCTTCGCCCCGAGGAGCTCGCACGGATCGTGCCCGCGGCGGGCGCCACCTCGACGCTGCGGCCATCGTCGGTCCCCCCGGGCGGCACCGGCGAGCCGGCGGAACAGGTCGAAGCAGTCGTCCTGTCCGTCGCCGACCGGACCGTGGGACTGCTGGCGATCGCGGGCCCTCCTCTCCCCCCGCGCCGCCGCGAGCTTCTCTCCGCCTTCGCCAACCACATCGCCCTCGCCGTCGAGAGGGCTCAACTGAGAGAGCAGGCTCTCCGCGTCGGCATCCTCGAGGAAGTCGACCACCACCGGCGCTCCCTGCTTCGTGCCGTCTCGCACGACCTGAGGACGCCGCTTGCGACGATAAAGGCGTCGGCGAGCGCTCTCATGGACCCTCGGCTGGCCCTCGGCGACGGAGATCGCGCCGAGCTCGCCCGGCTGATCGAGTCCCGCTCCGATCGCTTGGAGCGCGTCGTCTCGAACCTTCTCGACTTGAGCCGGATCCAAGCCGGCGTCCTCGTGCTCGATCTCGAGACGATCACCCTCGGCGAGCTCCTCGCCTCGGTAAGGGAGGCGCTCGGCCCCGACGCCGCCCGGGTGTCGAGCGAGATCGCCCCCCGGCTCCCCCCCATCACCGTCGACCGCACCCTAGTCGTCGAGGCGCTCGTGAACGTCCTCGAGAACGCCATCCGCTACTCGCCTGAGGACGAGGTCGTCCTGATCCGCGCCGCCCTTTGCCGAGACGGCGGCGAGGCCGTGTCCGTCACCGTCTCCGATCGAGGTCCGGGCATGAGCGCTGCGGACCGCGCTCGGGTCTTCGGGCTGCTCGCGGGCGAGCCGAGCCCGTCCCCGAGCGTCTCCGGCGGCACCGGCCTCGGCCTCTCGATCGCCAAGGCATTCGTCGACGCGCACG
>JASHRK010000092.1 GCA_030037405.1 Acidimicrobiales bacterium
GTCGCCAGCCCGTCCACCTGGGAGAGCTCAAGACCGGCGTCGGCAAGCGCTCCCCGAGCACACTCGGCCTGGATGGCGAACGGGTGCATCCCCTCCGCCAGCCGGCGGGGAGACTCGTAGGCACCGACGATGGCGGCGCGGCCGCTGAAGCTCTCACGCATGGAGCCAGAGCGTCCTTCCTGCTGATCCTCTCGCCAAGACCCTCCTCCAAACCGACTTTATTAATCAGCGAATCAGTTATCTATGAGATTAATGGGGTGGCAGCAGAGGAGTCAAGTCAAAGCGAGGGGCTCAGCAGCGGCAGTCCGTACCGTCCCGACTGGCCTTGGCATGGTGTTGTAATTGACGGCCGCGTCAGTTCGTTGCGAGTCAGTTCGTTGCGCAGTCAGTTTGGCAAGCAGCCAGTTTAGGTGAGATAGAGCAAGGAGTCCGATGCCCCGACCGCACGTGGAAGAGGAGCGGCGAGAACAGATCCTCCAGGCGACCTGGCGAGTGATATCGACCATCGGCTTCAGAGCCCTGCGCATGTCCGACGTCGCCGTCCAGGCAGGCGTGAGCACCGGGATGATCCACTACTACTTCGACACCAAGCGACAGCTCGTCCGCGCCGCCTTCGAGCGCTACTTCACGCACATGATCGAGCGGCGGCAGTGGATAACCGAGAGCGACGCGAACCCCCTCGAGCTCTTGAAGCTCCTCGTCACCTCGTACGTGCCCCATGACGAGGAGACGCTCCAGGGATGGAGGGTCTGGAGCGAGCTCTGGGTCGAAGGCCTTCAGGAGCCGGACCTCCGCCAGATCAACGAGGAGTTCTACGGGCAGTGGCGTCGGACGGTCGCCGGCCTCATCCGAGACGGCCAGGATGCGGGCCTGGTCCGGGAGGGGAACGCCGTCGTCCTCGCCAACATCCTCGTCGGCATGGTGGACGGGCTCGCGATACAGACCCTGCTCGGCTCGAGCAGCATGACTGTCGACCGGATGCAGGCCACCTGCGACACCTACCTCGACGAGATGCTCGCCGTCCCTCGGCCCCTGTAGCTCTCGGAAAAGCAGAGAAGGGCGTCGACTGCGAACGCCCCTCGAGACCCGACCCGGACGGGGTTGAGCTCGATCTCGTCGATCTCCTCGATGCTGCCGAGCACCTGGCTCACAGACGAGACGACGCCGGCGAGCGCCTCGAGGTCGACCGCCGCGCTCCCCCTCCACCCCGTGAGCAGCCGGTACGAGCGGAGCCGGCTCAGCATCTCGAGAGCGAGGTCGTCGTCCACCGGAGCGAGCTCGAGAGAGACGTCGGAGATGAGCTCGGCGCTCACCCCCCCCATGCCCACCGTCACGACGGGCCCGAAAGCCGGGTCCCTGAAGGCGGAGACGATCATCTCTACGACGCCTGCCCGGAGGTCCTGCTCCTCGAGCACGTAGCGCCCGGAGCCGAGGCGCCCCACCAGGTCGTGGTAGGTCTCGATCACCTCGGCGTCGTTCGCGAGCCCGACGACGACGCCGCGCTGCTCGGTCTTGTGCTCGAGCCGGTCCGCCTTCAACACGTAAGGAGCACGCAGCGCCTTGACGGCAAGACCGAGGCCCTCCTCGTCCTCCACGACCGCGGCCGGCGGGAAGGAGACGCCGAAACGCTCCGCCACCTCGCGTGCCAGCAGGTAGCTCGGTTGCGAGACGACGCCGAGCCCGGGCAGGGGCGCCTCGGTCGCAGGCGACGCGCCGGGGCGGCCCGGGAGGCGAGATCTCGCAAGAAGCTCGTTGGCGCGAACAAGCGCCTGGGCATGGCGCCGCCCCGTCGCGAGCGCCCCGACGGCCGACTCGATCGTCTCGTACGAAGGCACTCCCGACTCGGCGAGGGCTTGCAAGGCTGGCGATCGCCTCGCAAGGCTGTGGACGACGACGGGCTTGCCCGAGCTGAGAGAGGTGGCACCGATGCGGCGGGCGACGTCGACCTCGGCACCGGCAAGCTCCGGGGCGTCCTCGCCGTAGCGGCCGAAGTAGCCGGTGAGGATCACAGCGTCCACCGCCGGGGAGCCCGCGAGGGTCGACACGAGCTCGGCGTAGGTGGAGATGTCGCCCTCACCAGCGCCTGCCAGGTCGATTGGATTCGAGAGGCCAGCGTGCCTCGGGAGACGTCGCGCCAAGGAGGAGACGACGTCACCGGGGAGCGGCTCCACCTCGAGGCCGGCGGCGACTGCAAGGTCGGCGGCAATGGCGCCCTGTCCCCCGCTGTCGCCGAGGACAGCAACACGGCCGCCGCGTAGCCGGGGCGATCTCACGAGGAGCTGGGCGGCGTCGACGAGCTCGCGAGCGGTGCGGACGAGTACGGCGCCGGCAGCCCGGCATGCCGCCTCCACGACGTCGTGTGGCGAGGTGAGAGATCCCGTGTGGGATCTGGCGGCTGACCGGCCCGCCGCGCTCGACCCCGCCGTCATCGCGACGACCGACTTTCCTGCACGGCGGAGCTCCGCAAGGGCGTGGGTGATGGCGCGTCCGTCGCCGAAGCTCTCCAGGTACAGGGCGACGATCCCGCTCTCTTCGTCGGAGACGAGCTCTGAGAGGACTTCCTCGGCCGTCACGTCGGCCTGATTGCCCACCGAGAAGAAGCTCGAGACTCCCATGCCCGCCCTTCCTGCCAGCTCGGCGATCTCGAGACCGAGCTGGCCGCTTTGCGAGACGACGGCGAGGGGTCCCTTCGAGAAGCTCGCCCACGGGACGAGATGCACCCCGTGGGCGGCGTCGTACAAGCCGAGGCAGTTCGGGCCGAGCAGTCGGGCGCCGCCGGCCCGCACCCGAGCCGCCAGGCGGGCCTCATCTTCTTTGTCTATCCCGGCCACCACCATGAGAAACCCTCTGGCGCCGAGCTCCAGGGCGTCGTCCACGACGGCATCGACGGCGCCGGGTGGCACGGCTACCACGACCAGTTCCGCAGGTTGCTCCAGGTCCGAGAGCGATCTGTAGGTGGGATAGCCGAGAACCGGCTCTCCCCTCCGGTTGACGAGGTAGACGGCCCGGTCGGCGCGGGCGCTCGCGAGGGCGCCTCGCGCCAGCCAGTGACCCCACTTCGCGACGTTGCCGCTCGCTCCCACGACCGCTATGGAGGAAGGATCGACGAAGGCAGACAGGCTGTCTCTCTCACTGAGGTCCACGCCGCCCGCCCTCCTCTCCTCCGAGGCATAGATAACTAGTGCCTCAGTTATCGTAGCTTGGTCGCTGTCTTGTCGTGCTCGCCTTCCGTGCTCGCCTTCCGTGGAGTGCTGGCGGCAGGCTGAGGTGGGTCACTGGCGCGAACACCGTCACCGGCCCGAATACCTGCGAATAGCATTCTCCGATGGTTGCCGGACGCCTTCCGGACCGTGTCGAGGGCTCACGGCTCCTCTTGCGCCGCTGGGTAGCCGATGACCTCGAGCTGCTTGCTCAAACGGTCGAACACAACCTCGAGCACCTCCGACCGTGGATGCCGTGGGTAGCAAGTGAGCCCCTGCCGGCAAAGGAGCGGCTCGCCCTTCTCGATGGCTGGGAGCGCAGCTGGCTCGACGGCGGTGACGTCGTGATGGCGATTCTCCTCGACGGGGAGGTCGTCGGAAGTACGGGTCTGCACCGCCGGCGCGGGCTGCACGGGCTCGAGATCGGCTACTGGGTCGACTGCGACCACCTCGGCCAGGGCATCGCCCGCGAGGCCGCCTCCATGCTCACCACAGCGGCGCTGTCGCTGGAACCGATCTCGTTCGTCGAGATCCACCACGACAAGGCGAACGTCCGCTCCGCCCGGGTACCAGAGCGACTCGGGTACGACTTCCTCGGCGAGTCGGCCGACACGCCGGATGCGCCGGGAGAGGTCGGGGTCGACTGCGCCTGGCGGATGAGCCGGGAGGCGTGGCGCGTCTCGTAACGTCGCATCTCGCGTGAGGTGCGTCTCTCATGACGGTGCGTCTCGCGCAACGCAGTGCCGGCGCCGCTCCGGTGGGACGATGTCGGGCATGGCCGCGTCCGAGGGTGCTCAAAGGAGTCTGCGGTCTGCTGGAGTGATCCTTGGGGGGTGCGTGCTCTGCGCCTGGTGCTGGCTCGCGAGCGGCTTTCGTCACTCGACCGATCCCGCCTTCGTTGCCTGGTCTGCCTCGCTTCTCGCAGTAGCCGTCATCGACTGGTCGTTCTGGAGCCGTAGGCGGCGGGTTCGGCACGCCGGGACGGCTCGGGATAACCCCGCAGCTCCGAGCGAGTCCGGGACCTCTCGCGCTCTCGGATTTGCCGCCCGCCTGCGGGCAGCGGCTTTGTGGGTAGCCCTCGTCCTCGTCGCCGCCTGTTGGGAAGCACTCGGCATCGACACGGGACCGAAGGTGCCCCATCTCACGATAAGCGCTCTGTCGGAAGTGTTCCGCCCTCTCGATGCCGCTCTGATGCTTGTCTGGATCGTCGTCGGGATCGGCTACGGGTGGGCGCTCACGAGAACGCCGGACGCGGCATCACGGGTGGCCGAGCCTTCCGAAGGAGCCACCGATACGAGCTGGGGGCCGAGCCAGACGGCGGCGCTAGTCGCCGGCGGGAAATCGTCTGCCCTGGCCCTTCTCCTCCCCTCGAACCGGGCGGCCGGGGTGGCCTTCTGGCTCCTTTGGATCTTCGCCTTCGTCGTCGCCGACCTCGTCGCCCGGCGCTCTCGGAGCGTGCTCTATACCTCAGGCGAGATTGCACGGGTCATCTCGCGGTCCCGCATCGCCCGCATCGCTCTCGTAGCTGCGTGGACCTACGCCGGCTGGCATCTCTTCGCCCACTGAGAGCGGGGGGCGGCATCCTAAGCACAGCCACACCCTGCACCAGCACGCCGGAATGCCGGCAGGCCAGTACGACGGAGCCGTCAGCCCTCTCGTCGCGATGCTCAGCCCGGACTGAGTCACGGCCGTCCCGCCACCCTACCCATTTAGCCGGTACCCAGTAGGCCGTGCCCGGTGCCCGGTGCCGGTGGCCGGTGGCCATGCCGAGGTGGTACTCGTGCCCGAGCTCCGGCGAGCGGGCGCTCGGCCTGCGGCAGGGCGGGCGTGTCCCAGCCCGCCCTGTCGCAGGCCGAAGAGCCGAGCTACGGGGGATCAGCGTGAGACGGGGGGTCCTCAGGCGGGGGGTCGAAGGCGAAGGTGTCTGGGTCGAGGAGGGGTGCTTCGGACGAGCCTTGTACAAGGGCGGGTACCGGCCTCTGGAGGACGGGGCGGGCAAGCCCGGCGGTCGGCTCTCCCTCGTCTGCGACCTCGAAGCGGTCCCCGCGAGCAACAAGATGCTGGTAAGGAGAGATGTTCACCCACTCCCAGGCTCCCGGTCTCCCGATCAGTCTCCAGAGTCGATGGGTCTTTAAGAAGTGATGCCGTTTGCATTATGCGTACCGCCGGATTATGCGGACTCTGGGTGCGCCAGCCCTGGTAGGGATGTGATCTGGTCATGGTTTTGTCCGCATAATCCCGCCGGTAGGTGAAGCCTCCTCACTGTCACGAGAGGAGGCTGACCATGAATGTGACATCGACGGTTCGTCTGAGCGGACCGCTTCTTCCCTACGCCGAGGGCTTCCGAGTGGAGCTAGCTCGTCTCGGCTACACGCCGTTGTCGGCAGCGAACCAACTGCGGCTGGTGGCGCATCTAAGCCGCTGGCTCCAAGCAAGCGATCGCCGTGTCGAAGATCTCGTCTCCCAAGTCGTGGACGAGTTTCTCAAGACACGACGGGCGGCCGGATACACCTGCTGGCTCTCACGTCGCGGGCTCGCTCCGCTGCTTGGCTACCTACGAAGCATCGGGGCAGTCCCTCCCGAGGAGCTCGTCGTGCGTCCGGCGCTTGTCGAGCAGTACTCCTCTTATCTCCGCTCCGAGCGGGCGCTTGTGGAGACGACCATTCGCCACTATGTCGAGACGGCCGTTTTGTTCCTCGACGCCCTGTCTGAGCGCCACCTCGAGCCAGCCGGGATCACGACGGCTGTCGTGAGCGACTTCGTCCTCTCCAAGTGTCGGCAACGCAGCGTCGGGTACTCGAAGAACCTCGTCACAAACCTGCGGAGCTTCCTCCGCTTCTTGTACCTCGCAGGACACCTCAAGGCCTCGCTCGCCGAGGCGGTGCCGGCAGTAGCGGGATGGCGGATCGCTACTCTGCCCCGTCCGCCTGAAAAGGCTGTGGTAGGGGCGCTGCTTGGAAGCTGCGATCGCCGCCGGGGCATCGGCCGGCGCGACTACGCCATCTTGTGCCTGCTCATTCGTCTTGGGCTGCGATCGGGCGAGGTCGCCCACCTCGAGCTCGGCGATATCGACTGGCATCAAGGAGAGATCCTCGTCCGGGGAAAGGGGAGCCGACACGACCGGCTCCCGCTCCCAGTCGACGTCGGAGAGGCTGTCGTCGCCTACCTGCGCCGCGGACGGGGCCCGAGCGAGTATCGCCATGTCTTCCTTCGGGCGCGGGCACCAAAGGGACCGCTCGATCCAACTGCTGTCACAGCCATCGTCCGAGAAGCCTGCCTGCGCTGTGGGATCGAGCCCTTCGGTGCCCACCAGTTGCGTCACGCAGCTGCGAGCCAGCTGCTGGCCAAGGGTGTCCTCCTCGAGGAGATCGCCCAGGTACTGCGGCACCGCAGCCTCATGAGTACCGCCATCTACGCGAAGGTCGACCATCGAAGCCTGCGGGCGCTCGCCCAGCCCTGGCCGGGGAAGGCGTCATGAGCGAGCTCAGATCTCATCTCGAGGAATATCTCAAGCTCCGACGTGGCCTCGGCTACAAGCTCGAACGGGCTGGCCAGCTATGCGGTCTTTTCGTCTCCTACCTCGACGAGCTTGGCGAGTCCCGGATCACGACCGAGCTCGCATACGCCTGGGCCTGCCTGCCAGAAGGAGCCGACTCGTACTGGTGGGCGGCCCGCTACAAGGCGATCCGTGGCTTTGCCAGCTACCTCGCCACCATCGACCCGTCGAGCGAGGTACCACCGGCCGACCTTCTCCCAGGCCGCAGCCGGAGAGCAGAGCCCTACCCCTACACCGAGGAGGACATCCGGGCGCTCATGGCGGCCGCAGCGTCGATCCCCTCGCCGCTTCGGGCAGCGACCTACGAGACGCTTATCGGCCTGTTGTGGTCGACAGGCCTTCGCGTCGGCGAGGCGATCGCTCTCGACCGCGACGACGTCGACCTCCAGGCTGGTTGCCTTCTTGTGCGCCAGGCCAAGTTCAACCAGTCCCGCGAGGTTCCCCTCCACGACAGCGTGAGCGAGGCCCTCGGTGACTACGCGGCAGCGCGCGACCGGCTCTGCCCCTCGCCTCGAGCAAAGAGCTTCTTTGTCTCGCTACGGGGGACCCGCCTCATCTACAACAACGTCCACTTTGTCTTCCACAGACTTATTGGACAGGTGGGAATCGCCCCGAAGTCAGCGCGCTGCCGGCCACGCATTCATGACCTGAGACATGCCTACATCATGCGGGCATTCCTCCTGGCCGACGCCTCTCGCGACGATGCCCCGCTCTACCGGGCCCAGGTGGCGACCATCGTCGGACACGTAAGCCCCGCCTCGACCTACTGGTACCTGGCGGGGAGTCGAGAGCTGCTCGAGAAGGCGGCGACTCGTCTCGAGGAGAGCCTCGGAGAGCGACCATGAGCAGCCTCGCCCCCCTCCTCCAGTCCTTTTTCGTGGAACGCCTCGACCGCCAGCGCCGGGCGAGCCCTGAGACCGTGAGCGCCTACCGGGACTGCTTCAGGCTGCTTCTTTTTTTCGTCGCCGAAGCTTTAAGGAAGGCGCCCTCGAAGCTGCTCCTTGAGGATCTCGATGCCGAGATGATCGGCGCCTTCCTCGACCACCTCGAGCAGGAGCGGCACAACTCGGTGCGGACCCGGAACGCCCGCCTCGCCGCCGTGCACTCGCTGTTTAACTACGCCGCCCTACGACACCCAGAGCACGCCCAGCTGATCCAGCGTGTCCTCGCCATCCCACAAAAGCGTTGCGAGCAAAAGCTCGTCAGCTTCTTGAGCCGAGATGAGGTCGAGGCGCTCTTACAGGCGCCGGACTGCACGAGCTGGACCGGGCGGAGAGATCGCGTCTTGTTGGCCGTCGCTGTGGAGAGCGGCCTTCGCGTCTCGGAGCTGACAGGCCTTCGAGTCTCAGACGTAGCCGTCGGCTCGAGCAGCACCTATCTGCACTGTCGCGGGAAGGGTAGGAAGGAACGCTCGACACCGCTCACCTCGGCGACCGCTGCGCTGCTGCGTGCCTGGATGGAAGAGGGCGCCAGCGGGAACGACCAAGCCCTCTTTCCGACCCGGGGAGGCGGCCCTCTCAGCCGCAGCGCCGTCGAGCACCTCGTGACCAAGTACGCCCGTCTCGCCGCGAACAGCTGTCCATCGCTCGCCGCAAAGAGGGTCACGCCACATGTCCTTCGTCACACCGCCGCCATGGCGCTCCTGCAGGCGGGAGTCGACTCCTCGGTCATCGCCCTCTGGCTCGGGCACGCAGGTGTCGAGACGACCCAGATCTACCTGCACGCCGACATGACGATCAAAGAACGGGCCCTCGCCAAGATGACGCCTGCGGGGACACCGCTAGGTCGCTACCAGCCGCCGGACGAACTCCTCGCCTTCCTCGACAGCCTCTGATTATGCGTACTTCTCCACGCCAGAAGCTGGGCTTCGTCATTCGTTTCCGCATAATCCGGC
>JASHRK010000093.1 GCA_030037405.1 Acidimicrobiales bacterium
TCCATATCCGCAAGTCTGGACGATTTTTCATGACAGTGCAATCCAGAGCAGAAATCCTAACGAGAATGGGTTCGTACGTCGGCCATCCGCTGCTTGCCTACGTTACGGGCGATCGTCCGGGCCTCGAAACTCAGGTCAGCGCTGACCAGCTCGCACTCCTGCCACGCCACCTGACTGCCCTGGGACGACAGCAACACCTTGGCCTCGTTCTCTACACTCGAGGAGGAGACACAAATGTGCCTTGGTCAGTCATTTCGGTTATTAGGCAATTTTGTGAGCGTCTCTCGGTATTGATTCCCTGGGTCGCACACAGTGCAGGCACCCTGATGGCTCTCGGTGCTGATGAGATCCTGATGACGGCCTTTAGTACCGTCAGTCCAATAGATCCCACCGTTGCCAATTCGTTTAACCCGCAGGACCCTACGAATCCCGCTTCCCGATTACCAATAGCCGTGGAGGATGTACTCGCCTTCTTGGAGCTCGCAAAGGAGCACCTCGGCGACAGTGGATACCAGCAAGAATTTGCCTTGTTAGCACAAATGGTCCATCCGCTGGCGCTCGGCAACGTATACCGCAGTATTAACCAGATCAGACAGCTCGCTCGCAAGCTAATTCAGTCGCATCCGCCGGATCATACAGACGATGAGCTTAGTGCACTCACTACAAGACTTACTACTGAATTCTATTCTCATCAGCACTTGATAGCGCGTTCTGAGGCCCGAGAGATTGGCCTTCCCGTAATAGACGCCGCCCCAGAGCTTGAAGGGCTTATGCAAGAGTATTATACGGAACTCAAGATGGACCTGGAGTTACTCAGTCCGTTCAATCCTGCTGCCATTCTGAGAGCTGCAGGTGGTCTCGCCCCGGCAGCCACGCCCGTTGCCCCACCCGTCGGTATTCCGGGGATACCAGCTACGGTGGCGGTACCAACACCTACTGCAACAGCTCCAGTCCAAATAGCGGTCGAACGAGCTTACTTGGAGACTATGACAACATGCGATGCGTTCATCTCAACGGGAGCGATCGCAACTCAAACGATTCAGTCGCCAATGGGTCCGCAACAGGCAGTAGCATTCGACGTTCATTCGGAGAGATGGCACCAGCTAGCTTGAGGGATGCTCTACGCGCGATTCAACGTGGAACGGTGTCGGCTACCGGCGTGATCATAAATCCGGCTCTGCGCGAGCCGACGTTGAGCGGTGTGAGTACTGAGCCGGCTGATAGATCCATCCTTGAAGGATCGCCCGAAGTCAGGACCGGGCTCCTGGTCCTCGCGACGAGTGATGGTTACTGAGGGCGACGAAGCCACCCCTTCGCTCAGTGAAACAGAGGAGGGCGGTCAAGGGCGAGCCGTAGGCGAGTAGTAGATGAGCGTGAGAAGCTCTCGAGCGGCGGCAACCCGGGCGATGTGCTTGCCTCGCCGCGTCGCGATGGCCGCACGAGACGAGATCCCATCTTGGTGATCTGACCCCTGTGGACTTTCTCGTCGGATCGGACTCGCGGTGGCGGGGGGACGTGAGGCCCGCCCAGGACGTGAGGTGGCGAGTACCCCGACGAACCGGGAGACGTCGCCGATCTCAACGACGAAGACGGCAGCGAGCACTGGGCCGATTCCTGGAATCTCCTGGAGTGCCCGGACACGCCCGCCGCTGCAACTGCGACGCGGGTGCTGACAGTGCTCTCTCGAAGGCCAAGTACGAGAACCTCAGCCAGGAGGCTTTCGATCGGCTCATCTCCATTGGAGCATCCAGCCCTGGTTTCGGAACCCACGAGCTTCGAGGTCGCACTAGTCAGCGCGGAGGCTGCTTCTCGCTCCGACGGTGAAAAGGATGATTACGAGAAGCCCGATGAGGGACCAACCAACGACATTGACCTCATGTCCGTGGCTGCCGGCGACCACTCCAGCAATGATGATCACGGCGACAAAGCCCACGAGGCCGAATCGATCCCGCCACGGGACGGGAGAACCGTGGTCTGCCACAAAGCGGGGTGCCGTCCGATCCGCGGTGTAAATAGACGGCGGGCGTAGGTTCCTTCCACCACCTGCGAAGCAGAGGAAGGAGACCTACACCCGTGTCCACACGAGTATCACCCATCGAGCGCATCCGCGCCGAGATTGACGACCTGTTCGGCTCCGATCGGGAGCTGGGCGAGGTTCTCGAGGACGTGGCCCGTCTCGGGGTGCGGCTGTTGATGCAGACCGCCATCGAGGCCGAGGTCACCGAGTTTCTCGGCCGCGAGCGCTACTCCCATCGCGAGCGGGTCCGGGCCGGCTCGCGTAATGGGCATTGCCCGACCACGATCAAGACCACGACCGGGCCGGTCACGATCGACCGGCCCAAGCTGCGCGGCACCGACGAGTCCTTCGCCTCCCGGCTGCTCGGCATCGGGGTGTGCCGCACCAATGCGCTCGAGAGCCTCGTGATCGCCGGGTTCGTGCGGGGCCTGTCGGTGCGTGACGTCGAGGCGGCTTTGGCCGACGCCCTCGGAGCGGAGGCCACCTTGTCGAAGTCGACCGTCAGCCGGGTGTGCGAGGCGATCAAGGACGAGTTCGACACCTGGAAGATCCGCGACCTCTCCGAGGTGGCCTTGGAGTACCTGTTCTTGGACGGGTCGCACTTCCGTATGCACGAGGGCGCCCGGGCCGAGCCGGTGCTCGCCGCCTGGGGGATCACCACCGAGGGACGGCCGGTGCTGGTCGGTCTCGAGCCGGGCGCCAGTGAGTCCACCGATTCCTGGAAGGGCTTCTTGGACGGCATGGTCGCTCGCGGGCTGCGGGCTCCGTTGCTGGTCGTCTCCGACGGGGCAGCCGGCTTGATCGCAGCGGTGGAGCTCGTGTTCCCGCACTCGCTGCGCCAAAGGTGTGCGATCCACCGAGGGCGAAACATTCTCGCCAAGGTCCCCGTCGAGCACCAAGGCGAGGTGAAGGCCGCCTACTGGGCGATCTTCGACCCGACCGGGGAGCCGTCCGGTGAGCGCTCGATCGCCGTGGCCAGAGCGCGTGCCGCCGAGTTCTCCGCCACCTTCGGGCGACGCTTCCCCGCAGCCGTAGCGTGCTTGAACGACGACCTCGCCAGCTTGTTCAGCTACCTACGCTTCCCTCTCGAGCATCACAAGCGGATCCGCCACTCCAACTTCATCGAGCGCACCTTCGGCGAGACACGCCGCCGAGTGAAGGTCATCGGCCGCCTACCGGGCGAACGCTCGTGTCTCTCGCTCGTCTGGGCCGTGCTCGACCGTGCCAGCCGTGGATGGCGAGGCGTCACGATGAACCCGGCGACGGTCCGCCAGCTCCAACAGCTACGCCACCAACTCTTCCAAGCCGAACCCGACAAGGAGGTCACAACCAACACCAACCAGACCGTCACAGCCGCGGCGTAACATCATCGAAAGGAGCCTGCGCCCGTCACCGATTTACACCGGAACTGGGACGCCACCCAAAGCGGCGAGTCTCTGCTCGATCCGCCATCCCACTTGTTCTGCAGCCGCGACACGCCCATTGAAGTTTTGGCCTCCAGGACGATCCGAACACGAAGCAGATCGCAACCATCATCACAGAGAAGGTGACCGCTATACGAGCACCTCCACAGTGAGGGCAGGCGCCAGCTTCGAGAGGCGGAAGCGGGTAACTGCGTCGTCCCCATCGCCAGAGCATCGTCCTCCATGCTCGCACGGCGGTAGATTCACTGCGTGGATGTCACATGCCAAGGAGTGCTTCGCGACTCCCTGACGGATCCCTTGGAGTGCTCACTTGGCGACGAGTGTCAGGCACTGCACCTCAAGGACCAGCAAGATGTGTACCGCCGTGCTCACCGAAATAGGCCACCCGACTGGCTCGTCGACGAAGAGACGTTGATCTAGCGGGGCGTTCGTTCGGAAGCGCTGGATGGGAGCGTGAACCGAGCGGGAGGTTGGTCCTAGGTACCCAGGTAGCCCTGGCACCGCTCGAGCGGGCCTGGACTGGCCGACGAGGCATGCGCTCCATTGACGAAGCTGAGAGATCGTCGAGGCCGTCGCCCTGGCCACGAGAGCCGCCGATCCTCAGGCGGTCATGCCGTCTCTCGCACGCCTTGCCCACATCTCCTGCGAAGTCGGCGACCGTGAACGAGCAGCCGCTCTCGTGGCGGACTACCCGCGCGGCCTTCGACGCAAGAGGCGAGCTCGGGAATGCGGTTTCATCGGCCCACACGCTCTCGTGGACGCTTACCGCTCTCGGACGCGGAGACGAACTGGCAGCAGCACTGCGCCGGTTTGACACGCCTTGGGCGCTCGCCGCGGTTGCCTACTGTGAGGGAGCGCCACTCGCGGCAGCCGAAATCCTCGCCGAGATGGGGGCCGTCGCTGAGGAGGCCTACGCTCGGTTAGCAGCGTCGCGAGCCGCCGCTAACCGAGGTGGACCCGTCATAGCCGACGCGCAGCTGCAGCGTGCACTCGCGTTCTACCGCGCCGTAGGAGCGACGCGGTACGTAGCTGAAGGGGAGACTCTACTGGCGGCGCCCGCATGATCGTCCCCAGTGAACGGGGGCGAAGGCCCGGGCGGGTCCGCCTCGAGCGTTATCGGGCTGGACGGATCTGGGCGAAAATCGGGTGTTGGCCGAACCAGCCAGGGATGCTCCGAGTCAGTCGCGTCGAGCCACGGAGCACGATGCGCCCGTCGGCCAGGGTGTCAGCGAAGTCGGCATCGCCCATCCAGACTTCGGTGAGGGCGCGTAGGTCGGCTTCGATGGTCACGTCGACCTCTCTTCCCGGGTCGACCAGGCACAGGTCGACGTCGTGCGCGTCGACAACGAGCCAGTAGAAACGCCGCTTGGCGGGAACACTCGGGAAGACGAACTGGATCGTGGCCGGCTGTTCGCCCAGTCCGCCCGGTTGGAGGTTCCGGCGGACGTCCCACAGAAGGAGGCCCGGATCGAGCTCGTCGGCCCGGTAGTCGGTACGGACCCAACGCTGGCCCCACTCACCGAGACCGAGGATCACCGGGAACAGGTCCCGGCCGGCGTCGGTCAAGCGATAGGAGATGACGCCATCCGAAACCTCACGCTCGACGATCTCGGCTCGCTCTAAGTCCTTGAGTCGTTTGGAGAGCAACGCCGGTGAGCATGCTGGAACCCCACGGTGGATCTCGTTGAACCGAGTGCTGCCCACTAGAAGCTCCCGCAGGATCAGCGGCGTCCAGCGCTGGCATATCACCTCGGCCGCCTTGGACACCGGACAGAACTGGCCGTATCCCTCCATCGCCTCGACCCTAGCGCAGCGCTTCAGTTTTTGTACTAGCGCTGGTCTCGTCGGCGTCCGATACTGAACATGAGAACCAGCGTCACTCGACAGTTGTAGGTCGAGGTCGACGAGCTCAGTTCGACAGCCGCACAAGGAGAAACGACGTGGCCGTACTCGAAGACCCATTGGATGCCGAGCTCAAGGCCCGACACCGAGCGATGTGGGCAATGGGCGACTACCCGGCCGTGGCCGCCGACGTCATCCCCGATCTTGGGTCGGTGCTGATCAAGGCCTGCAGCATCAAGCGAGACGATACGGTGCTCGACGTCGCCTGCGGGTCGGGCAACGCCGCCATCCCTGCCGCGTTGCGCGGTGCGCACGTCACGGCCTGCGACCTCACTCCGGCGCTGCTCGAAGCGGGCCGGCTGGTAGCCGCGTCAGCGGGTGCCGAGATCTCCTGGCAGGAGGGTGACGCCGAAGCGCTGCCGTTCGGCGACACCACCTTCGACGTCGTCGTGTCCTGTGTCGGGGTCATGTTCGCCCCTCACCACCGGGCCAGCGCCGACGAGCTGATCCGAGTCTGCCGTCCGGGAGGCACGATCGGTCTGGTGAACTGGACCCCCGACGGCTTCGTCGGCCAGATGTTCGCCACCATGAAGCCCTACTCCCCGCCTCCACCGCCCGGCGCCCAGCCACCACCGCTGTGGGGTGACGAGGACCACGTCCGCGCCCTCCTCGGTAGCCGAGTGACCGACGTCCTGACCTCCCGTCAGACGGTCACCGTAGACCGCTTCGAGTCACCCGACGCGTTTCGGAACTACTTCAAGGCCAACTACGGTCCGACGGTGTCCACCTACCGGAGCGTCGCCAACGAGCCCCACCGGGTCACCGAGCTCGACCGTGACCTCAGCGAGCTGGCTCGACGACACGATCGGGGCGGGACGACGACGATCATGGATTGGGAGTACCTGCTGCTGACCGCCCGGGTCGTCTAACTAACTAACGAAGGGATCACTCAGGCAGGCTGATGGAGCAGTCTGCTGTCAGCCGTCACGAAATTCCCTGATTGACGCGTTTTTCCGTCACGTAATTCCCTAACCCGCTGTCACGGAATTCCCTCGGTCCCGTCACGGAATTCCCTGAGCAGAGGGCATCCCTCGCACCGGCTGCAGGTCGGGTGAGCATCCCTCCAGTCGCTGAGACGAGGAGGGCAAGTGACAAGGAGAACGATCAGGGTGATCGACCTAGTGGAGCTGTACCGGCACTGGCATGCCGGGCGTCGCATCGGGGAGCTGTGCTCCTCGCTTGGTATCGATGCGAAGACGGTGCGCAAGTACACCGCCCCCGCTATCAGCGCGGGCATCGTCCCGGGCGGACCGCCGTTGAGCCCCGATCAGTGGGCGGCCCTCGTCGAGGGGTGGTTCCCCGGGGTGGTCGACCGGTCGCTGCGCCAGAAGACCTGGCCGGAGATCGCGCCCCACCACGAGCGCATCAAGAGCTGGCTCGGCGCGGTGACGATCGCGACTATGCACCAGCGCCTCCGCGACGACGAGGGCCTCAGCGCCTCGGAGTCCTCGCTCCGCCGTTACATCGCGGCCAACTTCGAGGAGGAGGTGGCCAGAGCAGCTGTCCGGGTGCTGAGAGACACTCCACCTCCTGGCGAGGAAGCTCAGGTTGACTACGGACTTCTCGGGCGCTGGTTCGACCCGGTCGCGAAGCGGTGGCGCCGGGTGTGGGGCTTCATCATGGTCCTCTCCTTCAGTCGCCTCATGTTCCTGCGCCCGGTGCAGAAGATGGACGAGCAGTCATGGGTGGAGTGCCACGTCCTCGCCTTCTCCTTCTTCGAGGGCGCTGTGGCCCGGGTCGTGCCCGACAATTTGAAGACGGGAGTCGTCAAGCCTGACCTCTACGACCCGTTGATCAACAAGGCCTTCGGCGAGTTCGCCAATCACTACGGCTGTCTCGTCGACCCGGCTCGGATCATGAAACCTCGGGACAAGGCCCGCGTGGAAAGACCTGTCCCATATGCACGGGACTCATTCTTCGCCGGCCGGGCAGAGGAGTTCAAGAGCCTCGAGCACATGCAGTCCGACGCCCTCAGATGGTGCCGGGAGGTGGCCAACCTCCGCCAGCACCGGGGGATCGACCGTGTCGCACCGCAGGCCCTCTTCGAGGCCGAGGAGAAGGCGTTCCTCATGCCGCTTCCTGCTCAGCACTTCGAGCTCGCCAGATGGTGGACTCGGACCGTCGGGCCCGACATCCACATCAAGGTGGGAAGGGCGCTCTACTCCGTGCCCTGGCGCCACATCGGCAAGGAGGTCGACGCCCGAGAGGGCACCCACAGCGTCGAGATCTACCTCGATCAGACGCTCGTCGCCACCCACGTGCGCATCGAGCGGGGCAAGCAGACCAACTACGACCACTACCCGCCCGAGAAGATCGCCTTCATGATGCGCACCCCGGCCTGGTGCCGCCGCCGGGCCGCAGAGCTCGGTGAGTCGGTGGCGGCCGTCGTCGCCTCCCTCATGGAGCTGAACGCCCTCTATCGCCTCCGCCAAGCCCAAGGCGTCGTCGGCCTGGCTGACAAGCACGGCGCCGAGCGGCTCGAGGCTGCCTGCAGAAAGGCCCTCGGAGCCGGCGACCCGACCTACAAGACGGTAAAGGGCATCCTCATCGCCGGGACCGAGAAGGACGAGCAGGAGAAGGCCCGCCCGCCTTCAGCCCCAGCCCACCTGCACGGTCCTGAGCGTCTCTTCGAGATCGGCGGTGGGCAATGAGGGCGCACCACCTCGAAGAGACCATGGGGCGCCTCAAGCTCTTCGGCATGCTCGACACCCTCGAGGCCCGCCTCGCCCAGGCGAGCGCCGGCGAGCTCGGGCATGTCGAGCTCCTCCAGGCCCTCTGCGAAGACGAAGCCGCCCGGCGCGACGCCACCGGTCTCGAACGACGCCTCAAGGCCGCCAGATTCGAGCAGACATGTGTCATCGAGGACTTCGACTTCGCCTTCAACCCGAAGATCCCGGCCGCTCAGATCCGCGACCTCAACACGCTGCGCTTTGTCGAGGCGGGCGAGTCGGTCATCTTCCATGGTCCTGTCGGGGTCGGCAAGTCGATGATCGCCCAGGCCATCGGCCACCAGGCCTGTCGGCGGGGGTACTCGGTCGTCTTCACAAAGACGTCGCGACTTCTCGCCGATCTGGCCGGCGGCCATGCCGACCGCAGCTTCGAGTCACGTCTCGCCCGCTGGGCGCGGCCGGCTCTGGTCCTCTTCGATGACTTCGCCATGAGGGACTTCACCTTGAGCCAGGCCGACGACCTCTACGAGCTCATCTGCCTTCGAGCCGGCAAGGCGTCGATCTTCACCGCCAACCGCCAGGCGTCGGATTGGTACTCCCTCTTCCCGAACCCGGTGGTGAGTGAGTCGATCCTTGACCGCATCGTCAACTCAGCCCACCACGTCCACATGGACGGGCGTTCCTACAGGCCGAACAAGAGACCAGGCCAGAAGGCGCCGGCGAGATGAGCGGCCCGCTCACCTGCGCGGCCGATGGCTGCGAGAACGTCGTGGTGCGCCGCCCGGGCCAGCGGGGCCGCCCGCCCATCTACTGCTCGCCGACCTGCAGGCCCTCGTACAACCGGCCGCCCATATCTGTCGAGGTCGAGCAGACTGACGACGTCGAGATCGAACACGGGCGGGACTGGACCGTGCGCCTGCGGCGCGGCGATCAAGTGCTCGTCGTAAAAGACGGTCTCGGGCGCTTCAGCGCCTCCGCCTTTGCCGCCGAGCTCTCCTACATCCTCATCGGTGTGAGCCGACCGGCCGGTGGTCTGTCGTGACGGACTCCCGCACGATCGTGACAGGTCTTCTGAGCGACGATTCGTTACGTGACGAAACGCCGTGTGCCCGTCCCGGCTGTCGTGAGAAAGTGGCCAGAAAGGCCAGCGGTCGCCCGGCCCTCTACTGCTCGTCGGCCTGCCGGACGGCCGCCCACCGGTTGAAGGACCGGGGCCCTGTGACTGTCGAGGTCGACTTTGGCTCGGCGAGCTCGAGAGGTCGCCCCCCGGATCGGAGCTGGATGGTGAGGCTGCGCCGCGGCCAGGACTCGGTGATCGTCGCCGTCGGTCTTCATCGACACGCCGCCGACCGCCTAGCCGAGCACATCTCCGAGCTCCTCGCGTGAACCCACGATCGCGGTGTCGAACAGAAAGGAGTCACGATCGAGTAGAAAGGAAGTGCACGCCGGACGAGGGAATTCCGTGACAAATGCGTCAGGGAATTAAGTGACGGTCGACAGCTGGCGAACACCCGAGCTCGGAGGCGATCTCCGTCTTCGCAGCTCAAGCTCCAGCGAGAAGGAGCACCTCGGCGCGCATCACATTACGATGTGGCGTTTGAGACCTGGGCAGCGTCTCGTGGAAATCGCGCAGGGCGTCGGTGATCGTCACGGGCTCCCTGAGCGCTCGGGGCACCCCACAACAATCATCGGCTATTTGCGAGATATACTAAATCATGAAATGAAACAGGACAGCATTCGGCGACTTGGACGGTCTCCCCCACCTATTCGACCATCACACATTCCCGAGATTCCGGCAACCTTCGTCCAGGTCGACCTGCGCGGCTACGGTGACATGTCAAGCGAATTTGCGCAACAACGATAACCCCATTGCTCGAGTCATCACCATCGCGAGCAGCTAGCTCGGATTTCTCCACGTCGAGTTACCACGCTGACCCTGTCAGCGATCCTTCCATTGCGGCCTATCGTCGGCGAGCTCCTGCCGCTCGCGCGATGAGCAGTTACAACAGTAAATTACCGAAATGAAGATCATCGGGGCGTCAGCCAAGTGGCCGTAGACGCGCACGTTCATGTGTGGCTAATTGACCCGATACGCTACCCT
>JASHRK010000094.1 GCA_030037405.1 Acidimicrobiales bacterium
GAGCGGACGGCGTTCGGCCATATCTCCCCCGGCCTCCAGACCGGTTACTGCGCCGACACCGGCGGCGGCTGGTCGGCCGGTCTCGTCGCCCACGAGAGCCAGCTGCACGCCGTGCCCGACGACCTCACCGACGAGGCGGCCGTAATGATCGAACCGGCCGCCTGCGCCGTCCACGCCGCCTGCTCGAGCACGACGAGCACGAGCGGGCAGCAGGTGGTCGTGCTCGGCGCCGGGACTCTCGGCCTTTGCACCGTCGCCGCCCTGCGGGCTCACGCCCTCCCCGGAGTCCTCGTCGCCGTCGCCAAACACCCCGAGCAACGCCGCCTCGCGAGAGAGCTCGGGGCGGACCATGTCGTCGCCCCCGGGGAGGTGAGGCGCGCCGCCCGCAGGCTGACGGGTTCGCTCGCCCTCGCAGGTGAGCCGGGACACATCGACAGGCTGACCGGCGGCGTCGACGTCGTCATCGACTGCGTGGGGAGCGCAGAGTCCATCGAGGAGGCGCTTTCCATCGTGCGCTCGGGCGGCGAGGTCATTCTCGTAGGGATGCCGGGCACCGTGAAAGTCGACCTGGCACCGCTCTGGCAGCGAGAGGTCCACCTGCGTGGGGCGTACGCCTATGGCGCCGAGCAGACCGGAGACGGGAGGCGACCGACCTTCGAGCTCGCTGCCGAGCTCGTCCGCGAGGCCGCGCTCGGGCGTCTCGTGTCCGGTGCGTACCCGCTCGAGCGCTACGAGGAGGCGATCGCTCACGCCGGAGAGGCAGGAAGGCGCGGCGCCGTGAAGATCGTCTTCGACTTGCGAAAGCGCCTCCGGAGGGAGAGCCCGTGAGCCCCCGTCCCGGATTCGTCCTCGAGGTCGACCGTTCGACACCGCCCACCCTCTTCTGGCACGGGGAGGGCTTCCGTCTCGAGCGCCTGCCGGCGGGCAGTCGCGTCGTCTACCCTCCCGAGCCGCTCGCCCCCCTCAAGGACCCGGATGCCGCCATCCGGGCGGCTCTCGACAACCCCCTCGGCGACAGCGCCCCGCTGCGGTCGCTTCTCCGGCCCGGGATGAAGCTCACGATCGCCTTCGACGACATCTCCCTGCCACTGCCGCCGATGCGCTCACCCGACATCCGCCAACGCGTCATCGAGGCAGTCCTCGATCTCGCCGCCGAGGCGGGCGTGGACGACGTCGTCCTCATCGCCGCCCTCGCCCTCCATCGCCGCATGACCGACGACGAGCTGCGCCATGCCCTCGGCGAGCGCATCTTCAACGCCTTCGCCCCCCACGGGCTCCTCACCCAGCACGACGCCGAGGACCCCGACGCCCTCGTCCACCTCGGCCAGACCGAGCAAGGAGAGGACGTCGAGCTCAACAAACGCGCCGTCGAGTCAGACCTCCTCGTCTACGTCAACATCAACCTCGTCGCCATGGACGGCGGCCACAAGTCCGTCGCCACCGGGCTCGCCTCCTACAAGAGTCTCAAGCACCACCACAACGTGCGCACGATGCAACAGAGCCGCTCCTTCATGGACATGCACCGCTCCGAGCTGCACAGCTCGAACTGGCGCATGGGCAGGCTGATCGCCGAGTCCGGCGTGAAGGTCTTCCAGATCGAGTCCACCCTGAACACCGACACCTTCCCCGAGCAGTTCGGCTTCCTGCAGCGGCGCGAGTGGGAGTGGGGTCTAGGCGACCGGGCAGGTTTCTACGCCACATCGAAGGCGCTCGAGCGCACGCCGCCCGAGCTCGCCCGCCGCATCTTCCAGTCGATCCGCTCGCCCCACCAGATGGCTTCCGTGCAGGCAGGAGAGGTCGGCGCCGTGCACGAGAGGACGCTCGCCAACATCCATCGCCAGCAGCTCGTCCAAGTCGAGGGCCAGACCGACGTCCTCACGATGGGGCTTCCCTACATCTGCCCCTACAACGTCAACTCGACGATGAACCCCATCCTCGTCGCCTGCCTCGGCCTCGGCTACTTCTTCAACCTCTACCAGGGCCGGCCCCTCGTCCGCGAGGGCGGCGTCGTCATCATGTCGCACCCGACCCCGTGGGCCTTCAACCCCGTCCACCACCCGAGCTACATCGACTTCTTCGAGCAGGTGCTCTCCGAGACGACCGACATGCTCGAGATCGAGTCGAAGTACGAGACTGCCTTTGCCACGGACCCCTGGTACGTCCACCTCTACCGAACGAGCTACGCCTACCACGGAGTCCACCCGTTCTACATGTGGTACTGGTGCGCGCATGCCTTCGACCACCTCGGCAAGGTGATCGTCGTGGGCGGGGAGAGGGCTGCTGTGAGAAGGATGGGTCTCTCTCCTGCCAGCACCCTCGCCGACGCCCTAGAGATGGCAGAGGACGTCGTCGGGAGGGATCCGACCATCACCCACCTCCACACCCCTCCGCTCCTGCTCGCCGAGGTCACATGAGGGGCGCCCTGCCCAAGGAAGGCGCGCCGCGCAAGAGAGTCGCCCTGCCGGCACGAGGCGCCCGAGAAGACGCTGTGGGCGCGGCCGAAGTGCCTCGGCTTACCCCGTCGCCACGAGGCGATGGGAGCCCCCGGCTAGGGCTGTTCGAGTTCGTCTTGAAGACGCCGAGCCGGCCGGGCGACGTCGAGCCACCGCCGGAGAGGGGCAGGACAGGGACCGACTACGACACCGCCTGGGCACGCCGCTACCCCGTCCGGTTGGCGAGGGCAGCGATGCTCGACAGCTTCACGCTTCCCGTCACGCGGGCGGCGGCGCGCCCGGTCGTGATCGGCGGCGAGCACCTCGACCCCATCGCCGGGCCCCTCGTAGTGGCCGCCAACCACTCGAGCCACCTAGACACCGCCGTATTGCTCTCGGTCCTTCCCCCGGGTCGCCGCCACCGCACCGTCGTCGTGGCGGCTGCCGACTACTTCTTCGATCGCCGCTGGAAGGGAGCCCTCTCGGCATTCGCGCTCGGCGCCATACCCATGGAACGGATCAAGGTAAACCGGCGCTCGGCCGATGCGGCCGCCGAGCTCATCGAGGAGGGTTGGTCGCTCGTGATCTTCCCCGAAGGCGGCCGGTCGCCAGACGGTTGGGGGGCGGAGTTCAAGGGTGGGGCCGCCTATCTCGCCAAGCGCTGCGGCGTGCCCGTGCTCCCGACCCATATCCGGGGGACGCGCGCCATCCTGCCGAAGAGCAGCACGACCCTACGCGCCCGGCTCAGGCCAGGGAGGACGGAGGTGCGCTTCGGTCATCCCCTCCATGCGGGTGAGGAAGATGCGCGACGTTTCTCTGCCCGGATCGAGGCCGCCGTCGCCCTCCTCGCCGACGAGGCGGAGACGGACTGGTGGAGCGCTCGCCGGCGGCAGGCGAGCGGAGCCACGCCACCCTTTCGAGGCCCGGAGGCCTCACCCTGGAGACGGGCCTGGGGCCTCCCCGAGTCGGCTGATCCGGTCCCCCGCCGGCGCGCCGAGGCCGCCTCCGGGCGAGCTGGCCTCGGCGAACGCCGCGACCAGCCATGAGCGACCTCTTCTCCATCCGGGGCAAGACGGCTCTCGTCACAGGGGGCTCCCGCGGCATCGGGAAGATGATCGCCGCCGGCTACGTCGAGGCGGGGGCCAAGGTCTACATCTCCTCGCGCAAGGCGGAGGTCTGCGACGCCGTCGCCGCCGAGCTCTCCGAGCACGGTGCCTGCATCGCCATCCCGGCCGATCTCTCCTCAGAAGACGAGTGCAGGCGCCTCGCGGCCGAGATCGCAGGGCAGGAGGCTCGCCTCGACATCCTCGTCAACAATGCCGGGGCGGCCTGGGGCGCCCCGCTCGCCGAGCACGACGACGCCTCCTTCGAGCGGGTCCTCAGCTTGAACGTGAAGGCGGTGTTCCACCTCACCAAGTACCTCATGCCACTCCTCCTCGAGGCCGGCACGGCCGACGACCCTGCTCGTGTCATCAACATCGGGTCCATCGACGGCATCCATGTCCCGACCCTCGAGACCTACTCCTACTCGGCCTCGAAGGCGGCGGTGCATCAGCTGACCCGCCACCTCGCCAAGCGGCTGGCGCCGACGGTGACGGTGAACGCCATCGCTCCCGGGCCCTTCGAGTCGAGGATGATGGCGCCGATCCTTCGGGCGATGGGAGACGAGATCGTCGCAAGCGCGCCGCTCAGGAGGATCGGGCGACCGGACGACATGGCGGGGGCGGCGATATTTCTCGCCTCCCGAGCTGCCGCCTACGTGACGGGCATCGTCCTGCCCGTCGACGGTGGGATCGCCACCCTCAGCTGAGGAGAACATGCCGGAGCTTCCCGAAGTCGAGGTCCTCTGCCGGCGACTCGAGGAGCGGACACGGGGAAAGAGGATCGAGGAGCTGCAGCTCGCCTCGATCTCGGCCCTGAAGACCTTCGACCCGCCCCTTCAGGCTCTCCGCGGGCAGGAAGTAGCCCGTGTCGTTCGCCGGGGAAAGTACGTCTGCCTCGATGCCTCGGGGCTCTGGCTTGTCGTCCACCTCGCCCGCAGCGGATGGGTGCGCTGGCGCGAGGCGGTCTCCGCGTCGCCGCCCCGCCAGGCCCGCAGCCCCCTTGCGCTCCGTGTACGCCTCGAGACGGGCGAGGGGTTCGAAATCACCGAGATGGCGACAGAGAAACGTCTCGCCCTCTACGTGACCGCCTCCCCGGACGAGATCGGGTCGGTGAAGACGCTGGGAACCGACCCGCTCGATCCCTCCTTCTCCCCGGAGCAATTGAGCTTGCTGCTCGCCGGAGAGAAGGGTGACCTGAAACACGCCCTCTCGCGCCAGTCCATCGTCGCCGGCATCGGCAACGCCTACTCCGACGAGGCCCTTCACGCCGCCAAGCTCTCTCCCTTCAAGCCGGCTGCCAAGTTGTCGCCCGAAGAGCTCGAGAGCTTGCACGGCGCCATCACCGGCGTCCTCACAGCTGCGATCGAGCGGGCGTCGCTCCTCGACATCGAGGGGCTGAAGGACGGCAAACGG
>JASHRK010000095.1 GCA_030037405.1 Acidimicrobiales bacterium
CATCGAGGGCTCCGCCTGCCATCAAGGCGTCGACGGCGTGGGCGAGCGTCTCACCACTGGCGTCGTCCACGTTCGCCTGCAGGACGACAAGGGGTTGGGAGACTCCCTCGACGAGGCCCGCTTCCGGGCGGGGATCGCCCGGCCCCACCACGACCTGGGTGCAGTTCGGCATCCCGTCGAGCTCCCGTCGCCCGGCCCCGAAGCCCGTCGCCTCTATCGTCATCGGTGGCATCGGCCCGAAGCTGCTGCCCCAACCCTTGATGATTGCTGCACCTGTCGGCGTCGTGAGCTCGACGTTCAGGTCCCTGCCGACCATCGGGATGCCTGCCAGGATCGAGACGACGGCCGGGGACGGGTTCGGGAGCAGGCCGTGGGCGCTGCGCACGATGCCGGTGCCCGTCGCCACAGGGCTCGAGGCGACGACGTCCACTTCGAGGAGCTCTAGGGCAGCGGCCGAGCCGACGATGTCGACGATCGTGTCGTGCCCGCCGACCTCATGGAAGTGGACCTGGGAGGCGGGCCGGCGATGGAGGCGGCCCTCGGCGGCGGCGAGGACGGAGAAGGCGGCCACGGCGCGGTCGCGCACCCGCTCGGGGAGGCGCGCCTCCTCGAGCACCCCCTGAATGTGCATCCACGTTCTGACGACGCTGTCGCCGCCGGCCCCTACGACTGCTCTCGTGCAGGCGAGGCCACAGCGCATGACGGGCTCGAACTCGAGGGACCAGCCGCCGATCGGCAGCTGCTCCAGCATCCGCCTCACCTGGCCCGGGTCGGCGCCGGCGTCGACGAGGCTCCCGAGCGTCATGTCCCCTGCTATCCCGGCGAAACAGTTGAACCAAGCCACCCGCCGCCCTCTCATCGGGGCTGCGCCGGAGCTGTCGGCACTCATCTGAGAATCCTCGCGACGGCACAGGCGGCGCCGTACCCGTTGTCGATCCCGACGACGCCGATCCCTGCCGCGCAGGACGCGAGCATGGCGAGGAGGGCTGTGACTCCCTCGAAGGAGCTCCCGTAGCCGGCGCTCGTCGGCACGGCGATGACGGGTGCGGCCACGAGGCCTCCGACGACGCTCGCGAGGGCTCCCTCCATGCCGGCGACCACGACGACGGCGTCGGCCGAGCGAAGATCGTCGACAAAGGCGAGGATCCTGTGCACCCCCGCGACGCCGCAGTCTGCCAGGGCGACGGCTTCGAACCCGTAGGCGTGCAGGGTGGCAGAGCATTCGGCGGCTACCGGGAGGTCCGCCGTCCCAGCCGTGCAGACGACGACTCTCGCCTGGCGCCGGGGCATGGGTCGCCAGCTGAGCGTAGAGAGCTGGCCGCGGGGGGCGCCCTCGGGGAAGCGCGAGCCGTCGGGCCAGGCGCGCAGGCACGCCTCCGACTGCTCGGCGTCAGCACGGGTCACGAGCACCGGCCCGGTCGAGGAGGAAAGGAGCTCGCCGACTATGCCGGCGCACTGGGCCGGCGACTTTCCTGGGGCGTAGACGGCCTCCGGCCTTCCCAGGCGTAGCTCGCGGTGGTGGTCGACCTTGGCATAGCCGAGATCGGCAAAGGGGAGGCGCTGCAGGCTCTCCACGGCCTCGTCGACGGTGAGGGCGCCCGATGACACCTCGTCGATCAGCTTCCTCAGTTCGAGCTCGTTCATGGCTGCTCACTATCCTGCCTGCATGACGGAGACGGCGGCGAGTCGCATAGCCAAGAGCGGACGAGCCGGATGAGCGAGACCGGGCGAGCAGAGGGGGAACAAAGCGTCGGTTTCTTCGGGCCGCACGGCACCTTCACGGAGGAGGCGCTCGTCTCGGTACCGCATCTTGCCTCCTTGGAGCACGTTCCCTACGGGACGATCGCGGAGGCCATGAGGGCGGCGGAATCGGGGGAGGTCGACTTCGCCGTCGTGCCCATCGAGAACTCGATAGAGGGCACCGTCTCGGTAACCCTCGACCACCTAGTGTTCGACTCGGAGCTTCTCATCCAGGAGGAGATCGTCCTCGACGTCCACCTCCATCTCCTGGGGACGCCGGGGACGCGCATCGAGGACATCCGCTCGGTCGTATCGTTCCCGCACGCAAGCGCCCAGTGCCGCCGTTTCGTCCACGAGCGCCTAGGCGACGCCGAAGTGCTGGCGGCGAACTCGACGGCGGACGCCGCTCGCCTCATCGGGGAGCAGCATCTGGCGGCGACGGCAGCCATCGCGCCGAGGCTGGCCGGACGTCTCTACGGTCTGGAGGTTCTTGCGGAGGCGATCGAGGACTTCGACGACAACCAGACGCGCTTTCTCGTCGTCTCGCCGCAGCGGGTGCCGCCGCCGACGGGTCACGACAAGACGAGCGTCGTCCTCTTCCAGCAGGCCGACCACCCGGGCAGCCTGCACGAGATCCTCGGCCAGTTCGCGGCACGCAACTTGAACCTCACGAAGATCGAGTCCCGCCCCACCAAGCAGGGCCTCGGCGACTACTGCTTCGTTGTCGACCTCGAGGGTCACGTGAGCGACGAGGTCGTCGGCGACTGCCTGCGGGAGCTGCACCTTGCGGTTGCCGGCTGCAAGTTTCTCGGCTCGTACCCGGCGGCCGGCGACCACGGGCCGGCCCTGAGGGCGGAGATCTCAGAGGGCCGGCGGAGGGCGGGAGAGTGGCTCGACTCGATCCGCAAGCTGATTGCGCCGAGTCCGGGCTCGTGAGGGCCTAATCTCGATCGGGCTCCTTGGTCGGTCTCGGCTTGCTCGGTCTCGGCCGGGCCGGAGTCTTCGGAGGGATGGCAGAGCGGACGAATGCAACGGTCTTGAAAACCGTCGGGTGACGAGCCCCGGGGGTTCGAATCCCCCTCCCTCCGCCAAGTTCAGCGACATATTGTGGGATCAGAGAGCGCACCCTGGCCGAAGGTCGTCGTACGCTATGGGGAGGAAGCCGGGTGGGTCGTCCAGCGCGGCCAGCCTGGCCAGAGCG
>JASHRK010000096.1 GCA_030037405.1 Acidimicrobiales bacterium
ACTCTTGGTCATTACATACACAAGTCATTCTATCTCTGGCGAGGTCAGGCTGATTGCCACCAAATCGCGATTGGAGATCGCTCGACAGGCACGTAAGAATGGGAGTTTCCTCATATTGAGCGTTCCCACAGGGACGTATCGCATCAGGTGTTCGCCGCTGCGTCTTGATCACTTCTGGGGAGCAGATTGGCACTACAAGCCAATCCGTATCATGAATGGACGTACAACGGAGGTCGACTGCATCTTTCCAGATGGAGGCAAGCCTTGAACTGCTTCATCAGAGGGCAGTCGCAGAGGTGTCGAAGCCTGTTCGATCAACGAGGCCTGCTCTGAAACGAAAGATCCTTATCGGCTCGATCGCCAACGCCGAGCGGGCAATCAGCCTCACTGAGGTAGGTGAAGTGGTCCGAGAGCGCACGCCGAGCGAGCGTGCAACTCGTTGCTCCAGTCCTAGCCGCAGTCTCGTCGCGAGCGTTCCGCTCTCGGTCGGTGATTGTACGAGGAGGAGCTCGTCTCGATGTCGCCGACCTTCCAGGCCAGCCCGACGGTCACCCCCGCACCAAGGCTCTGGTCCATCATTGTTGGGTCAGGGAAGTTCGGGACTCCATGCGACGCATGCAGTTCGAGTACTTGAGCCCCCTTGTCTCGTTCTGCTCAAGCTCGGCCGGGCTCCAACCGCCCGCGTACGGGAGCAGGCGGTCGCAGCGACTGTTGGCTCTGTTGAAATTCGGTGTTCCGAGACCGACCACGTCGCTGAGGCTAAAGCCGCCTTGCGGGTTGGGGTCAGGGAACTGTGCCTCACCGTGTGACCGCATGCATTTCGCATAGGCAAGGTCCTTCGCTTGGTCGGATGCTCCCGCTCCGGTGGTGGTCGTCGTCAAACCGAGACTGGCGACGCGGGGAAGGGCTGAGGGCCCGTCGCAAGCCACGAGCAGAAACGCCACGGCCGCGAGCAGGATGCTGATCGCACCGACCATCGGCATCTTTCTAACGGCGCGCCCTCCGCGTCGATGATGTCGCATACGTCACAAGTCTGCGCCGTCCGACCTAACAATCAACTAACGCGGCGGCAGCACGGACTGGCAGTAGCGGCTGGAGGGCGCCGCGTGCTCTCGTTCCTACACACGAGCTACTTCGACGACGTGGCGTCGAGACGCGACGTCGTGCACCCCGGGCTTTGGTCTCGTAGCTACCGAGACCCAGGGGCATCATCGGGCTCCTGGACGCGACAGTCACGGTCAAGGACCACGGCCGGTGGCCGTTCCTCAAGCCCCGGCATGCTCGACTCCTGGCCGCCGGATCGGTCCTGGCAGTGTCGTATTCGTTTGTATTACAATGAGGCTGTGTGGCGTACCTACTCGATCTCGACCTACTGGACGAGGACGATCCCTTCGAGATCGACGAGCAGGCTGCCCACCTGTTCGAGCATGCCGGTCTCGGCATCGACGACATCTACGACGTGTGGCGCTCCGATCCGCTCTTCTACCCGGCCAAGGCGCCGGCGCACTGGCTCATGGTGAGCGAAGTGGCCGGGAGAGCCCTGGTGGTACCACTCGCTCCGACCGACTCAGGCGACACAACGAAGTGTCGGCCGATCGGCTGCTATGTCGCTGCTGAGCAGCTTGCGAAGGGATACCGGGAGGACCGATGACAGCGAAGAAGATGACCCGAGAGCAAGAGTACGAGTTCTACGCCAAACCCGAGAATCAGGAGCCACAGGGGCCGCCTCGGCGACGTCGACCGAAGCTTACCGAGCTGGTGCCGGTTCGCTTCCCGCCCGAGACGCTTAAGGAGATCCGCCGGCGGGCAGGAGAGGATGACCGGTCAGTGTCGAGCTGGATCCGGCGGGCCGTCGAGCACGAGCTTCACGAGGGAACTGGTTAGACCCAACCGAGACACGGTGAAAGCAAGCGGTAGTCAATGTCCAGCCAGTTCTGACGGAACTGGTCTTCGCGACGCAGAAGAGCTTGGAACGCGGTGCTCGTGTTCCGATCGGTTGTTGGGCAATCAAGGACCGTCGAGTTTGCGCAATCGGGTGTTCGGGAGAGGCAGCGGCCACGTCCTCTGGGGACAGGTCATCCGTCTCAATGACCTCGAATGACCACCGGGGATCACTCCGGTGCCATTCCGCCCACCGGTCCCACCGCATCGGCAGGGTGTCGGAAACCGGTATGACCTCGCGGTCGTAGGCCGGGGCAGTCATGTGCCGCATGAATCACTCGCCAAACGCGAGGTGATCCTCCAGACCGTCGAGGCTCTTGCCGCGGTCGATGAGCCGGCGACGTCGAACCTCAGGTGAGCAGTGGAGAAGGCACGCAGTGATGCCTGTCGAGTTGGCTTGCCGACGGCACAGCCAGTAGTTCCCCGAGAGGGACCTGCCCGACGAGCAGCAGATGGCGACCATCACGCTGCTGAGCGACGGCGCGCTGCACCCACTGTTCGGTTGCGCCATGCCTCCAACTCCTGTCTGCGTTGGACGGCACGCCGACCGAGTCGAACTCCGCGCAGACCACGGCGTCCGCTGCCAACTCGTCGACCAGCACCGGCAGAACAGTCGACTTGCCCGACCCACTCGCACCAGTCACGCTCAACAACACGCC
>JASHRK010000097.1 GCA_030037405.1 Acidimicrobiales bacterium
GACGAAGCTCTCGACGGCCCGAGGAGGTGGCGCATGGGAGAGCTCCGTGAGCCGTCCGGCAAGAGATCAGAGGACGGCGGGGAGGACATAGAGCTTCGCAGACGGATCGAGGAGGCCGAGGAGGAGATCGTCGAGCTGCGGCGACGCCTCCAGGAAGCCCCCCAGAGGGTGCGCGCCCTCGAGGAACGCCTCCTCGAGGCGAAAGGTCAGCTCAACCACGCGGCCTCGCAGAACGAGAAGCTCACCTTCACGCTCCAGCAGGCGAAAGAGCACATCGCGGCCCTCCGCGAGGAGGTCGAGAAGCTGACCCAGCCGCCGGCTGCCTACGGCACCTACCTGCAAAGAAACGACGACGATACCGTCGACGTCTTCTCGAGCGGTCGCAAGATGCGCGTCTCGCTCCACCCAGACATCGACGGCGAGGCCCTCGTGAAGGGGCAGGAGGTGGTGCTGAACGAGTCCTTCAACGTCGTGCTCGTGCGCGACCCGGAGCAGGGAGGCGAGGTGGTGACGATTGCCGACGTCCTCGAGGACGGCCGCAGGGCCCTCTGCGTCGGGCGGGCCGACGAGGAGAGGGTGGCGGAGATCTCCGAGTTCCTCATGGGCGTGAAGCTCCGCGCCGGCGACTCGGTGCTCATGGATCCCCGCACCGGCCTTCTTCTCGAGAGGCTTCCCCGGCCGGAGATGGAAGAGGTCGTCCTCGAGGAGGTGCCGGACGTCACCTACGAGGACATCGGGGGGCTCGATGCCCAGATAGAGGCGATCACCGATGCCGTCGAGCTGCCGTACATGTACCGCGAGCTCTTTGCCGAGTACAAGCTGCCTGCCCCGAAGGGGATCCTCCTCTACGGCCCGCCCGGCTGCGGGAAGACGCTCATCGCCAAGGCCGTGGCGAACTCGCTCGCCAAGAAGGTGGCCGAACGGACAGGGAACGCCAACACGCGGAGCTACTTTCTCAACATAAAGGGCCCTGAGCTGCTCAACAAGTACGTCGGCGAGACCGAGCGCCAGATCCGCCTCGTGTTCCAGCGGGCTCGCGAGAAGGCGGAGGAGGGGGTGCCCGTCATCGTCTTCTTCGACGAGATGGACTCGCTCTTCCGCACCCGGGGCACCGGGATCAGCTCCGACATGGAGTCGACGATCGTCCCCCAGCTGCTCGCCGAGATCGACGGCGTCGAGACTCTCCGCAACGTCATCGTCATCGGAGCCTCCAACCGTGAGGACTTGATCGACCCCGCCATCCTCCGCCCGGGCCGCCTCGACGTGAAGATAAAGATCGAGCGCCCCGACGAAGCCGCCGCCGAGCAGATCTTCGCCCGGTACCTGACGACCGACCTCCCCCTCGACGCGAAGGACGTCGCCACCTTGGGGGGAGGAGAGGCCGACAAGACGATAAAGGCGATGATCGAGAGGACGGTCGCCGAGATGTACCGGTCCGAGCAGGACAATCGCTTCCTCGAGGTCACCTACCAGAACGGCGACAAGGAGATCCTCTACTTCAAGGACTTCGCCTCGGGGGCCATGATCGAGAACATCGTGCGGCGGGCGAAGAAGCTCGCGATAAAGCGGACCATCGCCGGAGAGGGCCGTGGCGTGACCATCGAGGACCTCGTGGCCTCCATCAAGCAGGAGTACAAGGAGAACGAGGACCTGCCGAACACGACCAATCCGGACGACTGGGCGAAGATCTCGGGCAAGAAGGGCGAGCGCATCGTCTACGTGCGCACGCTCATCGGCCGGGGCGACGACGAGGCGCCCCACGGCGGGCGTGCCATCGAGCGGGTCGGGACGGGACAGTACCTCTAGCCCTCGAGCAGGTATTTTCGTTCTCGCACCGAGCTGCGCGGCATCGTGGCTCCGGCACTGCGGTAGCGTCCGATTCGTGGCCATAGCAAAGGTCTGCGGGATCGAGACCGAGTACGGAGTGCACGTTGTCACGACCGGCGAGATGAGCCCGACGACGGCCTCGTCCCTCCTCATCAACGCCTACGTCGCCCGCCTCGAGCGCCGCATCGGCTGGGACTTCGAGGACGAGTCTCCCGGTAGGGACGCCCGCGGCTTTGCCCGCGAGGGCTCGATGCCTCCCGAGATCGAGACGCACCTCGTGAACGCCGTCCTCACCAACGGAGCCCGTTACTACGTCGACCACGCCCATCCCGAGTACTCGAGCCCCGAGTGCTCGGATCCTCTCCAGCTTGTCGTCTACGACCGTGCCGGGGAGCTGATCCTCGCCCGCTCGATGGAAGCCGCCTCGCATCTTCTTCCTCCGGGCGAGCAGATCGTCGTCTACAAGAACAACTCCGACGGCAAGGGGAACTCCTACGGGTGCCACGAGAACTACCTCGTCGACCGAGCCGTCCCCTTCGGACGGATCGTGCAACGGCTAACGCCCCATTTCGTGACGCGCCAGATCTACACGGGGGCGGGCAAGGTCGGGCACGAGAACGGGGAGCAGAGCCCGCCAAGCGGCTTCCAGCTCAGCCAGCGAGCCGATTTCTTCGAGGAGGAGATAGGG
>JASHRK010000098.1 GCA_030037405.1 Acidimicrobiales bacterium
CCACGTCGCCGCCGGCGTCGCGGCACGAGAGCACGAGATTGTCCACCGGGGGCGTGAACGTCGCACCCGAGCGCGTCGCCCCGGCGCGGTGATAGCGCAGCCGGCGGAGAGACCCGTCGTCGATCCATGCCGTCGGTCCGACGGGTGCGCCGTTGTCGAACACGGACTGGTCGGCGCTCGAGGCTGACGCCAGCACCCATGGCTCGGACTCGAGCCCGTCCTCGCCCGGGTCGCTTCGAAGCATGAAGGGGAGCTCTGTCAGCCGCTCCCCGATCCGGGTGGCACCTCCCGGAGCTGAGAAGACGTTGCGCCCCTCCTCGGCTTCCTTGCCGGAGAGGTCCCAGTCGAGCACGACGATCAGGTCGGCGACGGCGTCGGGCGGCAGGATGGTCTCGTAGCGCCCGGGTGAGAGCTCGATCTTGCGCTCCGCCCATTCGAGGCGCCGCGCGACCCGTTCTTCGAGCACCGCCAAGTCGACGTCGTCGAACCAGTTGGTCCCGATGCCGGCCCAGGCCGATCTCGTTCCGTCCGCCGCGCGCCCCACGTGCTCCACCCGTCCCCCGGGCTGCACGAAGCGCCGGCGGACACCGGTGGAGGACGCGAGATAGGTGGTGGTCACCCGGTGCGTGGCAAAACCGGCCCTCACCGTTCCCTTGTCCTCTGCCCGTCCGAAGATCTCGCCCAGGTGGTCGATGACGCCTTGGAGGGTGTCTATGCCTGTCGTGCCCGGATCGTCACCGAAATCGTCGCTCGCCTCGCCGGCGACGAGCTCGAAAGCGTCGTCTGCCAGGGGAGAGCTTGCGGCGTTCCGCTCGGCGAGCGCCACCAGGTCGGCTATCTCGACGGCACCGCTGCCGCTCGCCGTCCCACTCGCCACCCCGTCGCCTCTCGCGTCGAAGCTGACGACCACCGTCTGGCGGTCCCTTCGCGTCCCGTTCGTCGTGACCGTGTTGTTGGCGTAACGCACCTCGGCCTCGACGGTCTCCTCCACGAGGACGACCCTTCCTGCCCCCGAGCCACCGGCAAGAGCTCGCTCGGCGAGCTCACAGGCATCCACCATGGCGCCGCTCATCGTCCCGACTCTGCTTTGGCGTTGAGGACGTTGACCTGGCGGAAGAGGGCGGCCGGCGCCCCGTGCGACACCGGAGCGGTTTGCATCGGCTGCCCCTTCCCGCAGTTGAACGCCCCTGCCAGCAGGTAGGTGGCAGGTCCTCCGACGGCTTCCATGGAGCCCCAGAAGTCCGTCGTCTTCGACTGGTAGGCGACGTCTTTGACCTGGCCGTCGAGCCGTCCTCGACGGATCCGGAAGAAACGCTGCCCGGTGAACTGGAAGTTGTGGCGCTGCATGTCGATGGACCAGCTCTTGTCGCCGACGATGTAGATCCCCTCGTCGACTCCTGCGACGAGGTCGTCGACGCTCGCGTCGCTTCCCGGGGCGGGCTGCAGCGACACGTTCGCCATCCGTTGCAGGGGGGTGCGCAACGGGGAATCAGCGAAGGCACACCCGTTCGATCGACCGAACCCCATCTCGAGCGCGATCCTCCGGTCCAGCTGGTAACCGTGCAGGACGCCGTCGACGATGAGGTCGAAGGCCTGCGTCTCCACACCCTCGTCGTCGATCGCAAGCGTGGCAAGCCCATGGGGCACGGTGCGGTCGCCTGTGACGTGCATGACGCCGGAGCCGTACTCGAGGGTTCCGAGCTTGTCGAAGGTGGCGAAGGAGGTGCCGGCGAGCGACGCTTCGTAACCCATCGCCCGGTCGAGCTCGGTGGCGTGCCCGATCGACTCGTGCACCGTGAGCCAGAGGTTCGTCGGATCGATGACCAGGTCGTAGCGGGAGGGGGTGATGGAGGGAGCGGCTCGTTTCTCTGCGAGGTACTCCGGGATGCGGCTGAGCTCGCCGTCGAAGTCCCAACCGGTCCCCGTCAGGTACTCGTAGCCGCGACCGGCGGGGGGAGCGACCGTCCTCATCGTCTCGAACTCCCCGGACTCCGGGTCGACAGAGAGCGCCTCGACGACGGGGTGGACCCTTACACGCCTTTGCAGCGCCGTCGTGCCGTTCGTGTCGGCGTAGTACTTGTCCTCAGCGACGGCGAGAAGGTTTGTGGTGACGTGATCGATACCCGGAGCAGCCAGCACGCGGTTGCTCCACTCCGAGAGGAGGGCGATCTTCTCGTCGGCCGGGACTGCCGTGGGATCGATCTCGTAGTCCGAGACCCACTCGACGCGGCCGTGGGATGGTTCCGGGGCAAGCTCGACGCGGCGACGGAGCGCCCGGGAGGTGGTGCGGGCGGTAGCCGCCGCCTCGTCGACGAGCCCGGCAGCGGCGTCGGCGCCGAGCTCCACGCTCCCGGCGAAACCGAACGACCCTCCCGTCACGACCCGCGTGCTCGCCCCGAGGCTGACATCGTCGACGGCGGTCTCGAGATGCCCGTCCCTAAGGGCGATCATCTGGGCCCTGATCCGTTCCACCCGAACCTCGGCGTGATCGCACCCGAGGTCGCTTGCGCGTTGCAAGGCGGCCGAGGAAGTCTCCTCCAGCGGTAGGTCGAGGAAAGAGGGATCGAGCTCAGGCATGAGAGGTGACCCGGCGCAGGACCGAGCGCGTGTGCGCCGTCGTGGGTTCCCCGTTCATGGCGATGTCGACTTCGGCGACGAGCATCTCCCCACCGTTGAGGTAGAGCCTCCGCGCCACTCCGCTCACCGCCTTGGACCCCGGGGTGCGGCTGATCTCCACAGACGTCACCTCGAGCCTGCATCCCACCGCATGCCCGGCAAGGGCCTCTGTGATCCCCGATGGCTCGGCGACCGTCATGTGCACAACACCGTCCTCCTTTGCGATCACGTAACCGTGCTCGCCGTGCGAGGGTACTCCCTCGGCAGTCCGCGTGGACTCGTGAAAGCTGATGAGCGGGCGCCCGTCGTGCTCGAAGGTGAGTGAGTCCAAGAAGGAGAACCCTCCCCGCCAGTAACCTTCGCCCTTTCCCTCCCATGAGCCGAGAAGCCAGCTGAGGGGCCCGATAAGAGGGTGTGGCGCGGGCGAGGCGTGCTCCGGCGGGCTCACGCCGGCAACCGTAGCCTCAGCGGGCCAGGGCCTGCTCCTTGCGCACCGACACCCTTCCGCCCTTGATGATGGCGATCCTCTGGGCGCGCCGTGCGACCGAGGAGTCGTGGGTGACGATGACGAGGGTGATGCCGCGGTCGCGCCACAACCTTTCCAGGAGGGCGACGATCTCGTCGCGAGTGTCCTCGTCGAGGTTGCCGGTCGGCTCGTCGGCCAGGAGCACCTTTGGGTCCTTGACAAGGGCCCGGGCGATGGCCACCCGTTGCTGCTGGCCGCCGGAGAGCTCTCCTGGCAGGTGCGTTGCCCGGTCTGCGAGTCCCAGCTCGTCGAGCGTCTCGAGGGCCTTCCGCGTGCGCTCGGCCTTGCCGGTGCGGAAGGGGACGAGCGCCGCCTCGACGTTCTCCTTTGCCGTGAGCGTCGGGATGAGATTGAAGGTCTGGAAGACGAAACCGAAGGCCTCGGCACGTAGCTCGGCGAGGTCGCCCTCGCCGAGAGCGCCGAGGTCGCGGCCGTCGAAGATGACCTGGCCGCTGCTCGGCCGGTCGAGGCCGCCGAGAAGGGTGAGCAGGGTCGTCTTCCCCTGTCCGGTAGGCCCCTGGATGGCGAGGAAGTCGTTCTCGCCGATGGCGAGACTGACCCCGTCGAGAGCGCGCACGACGTTGCCCCCCCGGTCGAAGTACTTGCGAACGTCGATCAGCTGGTACATGCCTCGCGCTTTCTCTGTCGTTGGACGAAGTCGTGGTTCTGGACGTTGCTTGCCGTCGGCTGTGGGCTCGGTCACTCGATCCTCCGTAGGGCGGCCGCCGGGCGGAGCCGAGCCGCCCGCCAACAGCCGAAGGCGCCGGCGACGACCCCTCCAGCCACGGCGAGCACGACGGCGAGGAGGATGTCGTTTCCTTGCAGCGGTGCCGTGAGATGGACGGCTACGCTCCGGGCGGCATCGCCAACACCATGGGCTGAGGGGCGATGTGACGACGCACCGGGGAAGCTGCCACCAAAGGGCGCGCCGCCCCCGCCGTTGCCGAAGTCGACCGGGCTGGCTCCCCCGCTCGTGTCGAACGACGGCCCGACGGTTGCCGACAGCTTGGGCGAGATGGCGGACACCATGCTCGACCCGCCTATCCCGAGCAAGATGCCGAGGACACCACCTCCGAGACCAAGAGCGACCCCTTCACCCATTACCTGGCTCACGATCCGCCGCGTCCGCCAACCGATCGCCTTAAGCGTGCCGAACTCACGAACGCGCCGGGAGACGGCGGCCATCATGAGCAGCCCGGCGATGATGAACGCGACGATCAACGCTGCGAACGACAGCCACTTTCCGAGCTTCGAGGCGAGGTTCGCGGCGCTCTTGATGGACCCGCTCACCTCGTTCGCGAGGGTTGCGGAGGTGGTGACCGTCGCCTTCGGCAGAACTTTGTGCACGGCGGAGGCAACGGTGGACACGTCGTTCGCGCTCGTGGCGCTCACGTAGATGGTCGTCACGTCGTTCTTCATCTTCGCGAGCTTCTGTGCGGTACCGAGGGGGATGTAGACGTCCGTGGAGGAGGAGCCCGTGGAGGCGATGCCGATGACCTTCAGCTCTTTCCCGGCGACCTTGAGGTCCGATCCGACCTTGAGCTTCTCCTGGGTGGCGTAGGAAGAGCTCACTATCGCCACGTCTTTGGTGTTGTCGGCGGTCGTGAAGAACTTGCCCTTGCTGATATCACTCGAGGTGAGCGGCCCGACTCCCGACTTGGTGATCTGGATGCCGTCGACGGTGAAGGTGCCGATGTTGAAGTTGGTGTGCACGGACGAGCCCGACGAAGAACTGAAGCCGCCCGAGCTGTTGAACGAGGGGATCGTTCCCGAGAAGCTCGTGTCGGTCAGCTGCAACCCTCCGGTCGCAGCTGAGACACCGTCGAGTGAGGCGACCTTGGTCACGTCGCTTGCCGGCAGCGTCGCCTGGCCTATCTCAGCTGTGAGGCTGTTGCGCGACAGATGGGTGCCCGCCTTCGGGTGGGTGGTGCTGCTGCTCCTGCCGAAGTTGAAGTTGCCGAAGTGCTCGAAACCAGACTTCCCGGCAGCCGCCGTCTTCGTCACCGTCATGTCCGTGCCGACGCCGTACAGGGAGTGCAGCACCTTCCCCTGGGCCGCCTTGACTCCCGCCGAGGTCGCCGAGACCGTCATCACGAGCCCGATCCCGATAGCAAGGCCGATGGCGATGACGATCGCCTGCTTGCTCCGGCGACGAAGCTCGCGGCGGATATACGTGAGATACATTTCGTAGCCCTTTCGGATCGACGTCCCGGCGGCTCACCCCACGGAAGGGACCTGACCTCATCATTGAAGCCGACGGAACTGTGAAACTACTGGGAGCCAGTTGAGGAGTCGCTAGGCAAGGACCCTCCCTCGTACTCCGCTCCCGGGCCTCGTACCGCCCCTCCCGGGCCTCCTACCGCCCGCCCGGGGCCTCGTACCGCCCCTCCCGGGTCGGGCCATCACTGGTGTGCGGGTCGTCATCACCTGGTGTGGGGAGCACCGCGTCGAGGGGGAACGGGTCGAGGGCAAGGACGATGCCTAGCTCGTCTCGCCACGAGCCGGTCACAAGCCCGTCCGAGGTCGTCACCTTGAGCCTCGGAATGCCCGGCTGGACGAGGGCGCGCATCGGATCGCTCGAAGTCGGCCAGGGCCTCCCGAGCGCTCTTGTGGCGAACTGCTGCACCCCGTAGAGGGCTTGGCGAGTGCAGGCTGCCACCGCCTCCTCGGGCGTGTCGAGGCGGAACCTCTGTATCGGCAGGAGAGCGATCCCGGTCCGCTCGCCGTGAGACAGCTGGATGCAGTCCCCGTGAGGCGAGGCAACGACGTCGAACTCGGGCCCGAGCGGGCCGGCGAGGCTGCTGGCGAGCAGCCGTGCGAGCGCGACCGAGTCGACGGCGGCAACGGCGTCCTGCTCTGGGCTGACACTGACCGCACGAAGGCGTTCGCCCGGCTCTTCGCCCCTGTCGTTCGTCGCCTGGTCCGGAGTCGCCTCCAACGGGAAGGGCCGTCGCGGGAACATCACCCAGCGAGTCAGCAAGTGGCTCAACGACATGGCGATGAAGAAACCGACCCCGAGAGCGAGCGGTACCAGCAAGGCGACGTAGGCAAGCGCGCCGAGCGACGAGCCGAGCCCGAAGTGGAGCGCCGCGACGAGGAGCGCGACGAAGGCCATGACGAACAAGGCGCGGACGAGGACGTAGGAGGAGAGGGCGCCGCCGTCGCCGGCGGCGCTCCGTCGAGCGGCGTCCATTCGGACAGCCTCGTCTCGTTTTGTGGACCTGAGTACGCGCATGCGCGGTGAAATGTCCACGTTTCGTGGGTGATGGGCGTGAGGCGCGTCTGGCCCTCGTTTTGTGGACCTGAGTACGCGCATGCGCGGTGAAATGTCCACACTCCTGTCGGCGCTCGACGAGGCGCGACCCCGCACACGCGAAGGGTACTCATGCTCCGCTCCCAGCTTGACATATTTATATTGAACAGATATATATCAGAGCTATGTCTCCCTACAGATCGTCAGCTCTCTCCCTCGACAACTTTCGGGGCGACCTAGAAGCAATCGAAGCGAGGCGTGCCGTCTCGGTAGCTGTGCTCGACCTGGACGACTTCGCGCCACTGAACGACTCGATCGGTGGGGCCGAGGCCGACGCCGTGCTTGCTCGGACGGAAGAGGCGTTGCGACGCTGTCTGGGGTCAGATCCGCTTGTCTGTCACGTCAAGGGTGACGAGTTCGCGGCGGCGCTGCTCGACGCTCCCGCAGAGAGTCTCCTTATCGCGTTGGAG
>JASHRK010000099.1 GCA_030037405.1 Acidimicrobiales bacterium
AGAGCACCGTTGGCTTGTCACCGAGGTGCTCCGCGAGGAGTGGGGCTTCGACGGGCTCGTCATGTCCGACTGGTTCGGCACCCAGAGCACGGCGGCCTCCGCCCTTGCGGGCTTGGATCTCGAGATGCCAGGCCCGCCCGTCTACTACGGCCGGGCGCTCGAGGAAGCCGTCTCAAAGGGCGAGGTCGGCGAGGACATCGTCACGTCACGTGCCCGCCGGTTGCTGCAGCTCGCCGACCGCGTCAAGGTTCTGCACCGACCCCACGCGGGGGCGGAGGCGGTGACTCCGGCGTCTGCCCGTCCGCACAGGACCGTGGCGGAACGCCGTCAGCTCTCTCGCCGGCTGGCGCGTCGCTCCTTCGTGCTCTTGAGCAATGACGGCCTCCTTCCCCTCGCCCTCCCCCGAGGGAGCCTGCTCGCCGTTGTCGGTCCGAACGCTGCATCGACTTCCGCCCAGGGAGGAGGGAGCGCCCAGGTGAATACCGAACACGTGGTGTCCGTTCTCGAGGGGCTGCAGCGCCACTACGGCCCGCGCGGGGTCGAAGTCGCCCACGAGGTCGGTTGCGTAACCTCCGAGCAGACTCCACCGCTGCAGGGGCCCGTCCGCGTCGAGTACTTCGCCCCAGGCGATTCCGGGGCCGACTCGGTCGCCCCGTTGCACGTGGAGAGCGCGCAGGGCTTCCCGCTGCGCTGGCTGGGTGATCCCGTCCCGGGTATAGAGAGCCTTCGCCAGGGAGCCTTTCGTGCCCGTTGCACGGCGAGCTTCACCGCTGTTGAGGACGGCGAGCACGAGCTCGTCCTCTCCCAGGTCGGCGCCGCCCGGGTGCTCGTCGACGGCTCGCCGTTGCTGGAGGGGAGCGCCGAGAGAGGGGAGCGTTTCTACGAGCGAGGATCAGCCGACGTGTCGGGCTCGGTCGAGCTCGAGGCCGGCGAGAGCTCCCGGGTCGTGGTCGAGTACGAGGTGACGCCGGGCTCACCCTTCGCAGGTGTCTTCGTCGGGCTCAAGGCGCCCGCTACAGAGGACGGCGAGCTGATCGAACGGGCGGCGGCGCTCGCCCGGCGTGCCGACGCCGTCGTCTGTGCCGTCGGCACCAGCGCCGAATGGGAGAGCGAGGGTCGCGACCGTGCCTCGATGGACCTGCCGGGCAGGCAGGACGAGCTCGTGCGCGCAGTCGTGGCGGCGAACGCCCGAACGGTCGTCCTCGTGAACACCGGCTCTCCGGTGACGATGGACTGGGCAGATCTACCCGCCGCTGTGATGCAGACATGGTTCGGCGGCGAGCTCGTCGGCGAGGCGGTCGCAGACGTGCTCTCGGGCCTCGACGAGCCGGGTGGACGCCTACCCCACACGATCCCCGCCCGGCTCGAGGACACTCCCGCCTTCCCCTTCTACCCCGGCTCCGGTGGGCACGTCGCCTATGGCGAAGGTCTTCTCGTCGGGTACCGCCACTACGCCGCCAAGGCGGTGGCGCCGCGCTACTGGTTCGGTCATGGCCTCACCTACACCGCCTTCGAGCAAGGTGGCCACGACGTCACAGAGAGCGCCACCGGGGCAACGGTCTCGGCGACGGTAAGAAACGTGGGAAGGCGCCGTGGCTCAGAGGTTGTGCAGGTCTACGTCGCCCACCAGGACCTCCCCGATGGCCCGCCACCGGGGGAACCCCCGATCCAGCTCGCCGGCTCGGCGCGCGTGACCGTCGAAGCCGGCGCGACTGCCGAGGTGAGGGTCGATCTCGCGGGCGAGACGCTCGAGAGGTTCCTCATGCCCGGCCGGTATGCGGTTCTCGTCGGCGCGAGCGCCGACCCGGCGAGGCTGGCGCGGGCGGGCGAGATCAGGGTCGCGGGGTGAGGTCGAGGTCGCGGGGCGGCTCCTCGGGCACCTTCCAGACGAGGAAACCTTTCTCGAACTCCTCGTGGTAGCGGTTGGTGGCTTTCACGACTGCCTCGAAAGCGGCGTCGAAACGTGCCCAGTCCTCGGACTCGACCACCCCGCGCAGGCTCGCCATCTCCTCGTCGATGAAGCGTTGCATCGACTCGGCGTACTTCGGCCGCACCACGGCCGAGGTCTTCATGATCTTCGTCGCCTCCGACAGCTCGTAGCGGGCAAGGGGTCGATTGCGCGCCCTTCCGGCGTGGTAGGCCTTCCACATCCGGTCAGATATCTCGACCATGAGGCGGGCCATCCCCGGCTGGATCCCCGCCAGCTCGTCGAGGCTGAGACGGGCCTTGCCGTTATCGGCCAGATGGGTGTGGTCCGCGTTGAGCTCGGGTGGCATGACAGGCAAGATATCCGGGCGGGACGAGCACCGGAACCGGGGACGCCCGTAGCAGCCGTTCTCTCGTGCGCCGACCGAAGAGCCGCCTTGGTCCGGCGGAGCCGATCACTATGGCCTCTGCGCCGAACGCAGTCGCGGCGCCAACGATCGCCTGCGAGACCGCCCCTACCCACGCCAGCGTTACCACGCCACGGGCAGGTATGCCACGACGGTGCAGTCTCTCGACGCCTGCGGCCACGAGCGTCCACGCCTCGCCATCGGTCTCGAGCACGAAGGGCCGGCTGTACAGCTCCTGCTCCCGAACGTGCACCACGAGCACGGCCGTGTCAGACCCGGTACACAACGAGGCGGCGAAGCGCACCGCTGACATGTCCGGATCGGACCGGTCGACCGCTACGACGATCCTGCCGAAGCGGCTTGCGTCGGCGTCGACGGGCCCCTCGACAGCTATCCCGTCGAGCACTTGGCCGCTCCGCACTTGGCTGCTCCGCACCGGCCTGGCAATCGTGCCCGTTGTCATAGGAACAGTGTGAGGGCGTGGCCCATAACAGCGGTGTCAAATTTCCCCCGGCGCCGTCAATACGATGTCAACGGGGCGCGACACGCCTAAGCCCAAGAGGGATTGGAGGAGCGATGCTTATCGTGGCAGGAAGCTTCGAAGTCGACCCTGCACGCCGCGAGCTCTACTTGAAGGAGCGGCTCGAGATGATGCGCCGGTCCCGGGACGAGCCGGGATGCCTCGAGTACACCTTCGCCGCCGACCCTCTCGATGCCGGGCGGGTGATCCTCTTCGAGCGATGGGAGAACGACGAGGCACTGCAGGCGCA
>JASHRK010000100.1 GCA_030037405.1 Acidimicrobiales bacterium
CTCGTCTCGCGGCAAGGAGCACGGGGATCTGGCGGCTGGTGTTCGTCTGGTACTCGGCGTAGGGCGGGTAGGCCGCGACCGCCCGTTCCCACCACACGGCCCGCTCCTCCTCGGACAGCTCCCTCACCGTCACGTCGAACGGCTCGGGCCCATCCTGGATCGTCACCGACTCCGGTGACGCCTTCAGGTTGCCGAACCAGTAAGGGTTGTCGGGAGCGCCTCCCTTCGACGCCACGAGGGCGTACTCGCCCTCGTGCTCCACCCGCATCACCGCGAACTTGCGGATCTTGCCGGTCTTCTGCCCGAAGGTCGTGACCACGATGATCGGAAGCCCGGTGTCGCGAAGGGTGTTGGCCCGTTCACCTCCTGAGCTCTCGTACTCGGCGACCTGGTCCCTCACCCACTCGGACGGGCTCGGCTCGTACTCTCCGGAAAGGGGCATGCCGGCTACGCTACCCATCTCCTCGGTAGCCTGTCGGCAGTGCGGAGGCGGGAGTTCATTAAGATTGGCGGACTTTTCCTGTCCGCCGGCGCCGCCGGGACGGCGGTGGCCGCATGCGGTACTGGCACCGCCTCGAGACCGCTGCGCACGACCAGTGCCCCGCCGCGCACGACCCGCGCCCCGCCGCGCACGAGCGCCCCGCGACCCGGAGACTGGGCGACGCTCGGGCGCTCGATCGAGGGGCGCCTCGTTCTTCCCTCCTCCCCCGCATACGCGACCGACGTCCAGTCATACAACCCTGTCTTCGACGGGGCGCGGCCGAAGGCGATCGCCTACGTGGCATCACCGGCCGACGTCTCGACGGCCGTCGCCTTCGGGCGTGACCACGGCATCCAGCTCTCCATCCGCTCGGGAGGGCACTGCTACGGCGGCTGGTCGACAGGTTCGGGGCTCGTCATAGACGTCTCCGAGCTCTCACAGGTCTCGATCGCCCGCGCCGGCACCCTCTCCGGCGTCGAGGTGGCGACCGGCTCGGGCACGCGCCTAGTCGACCTCTACGCCGCCTGCGCCGGCGATGGCGTCGCCGTCCCCGGCGGCTCGTGCCCGACCGTGGGCATCGCCGGCCTCGCCCTCGGCGGCGGGCTCGGGGTGCTCGATCGCAAGCTCGGGCTCACCTGCGACAGGATGCTCTCGGCCGAGATCGTCCTCGCCTCCGGCGAGGTCGCGTCCTGCGACAGCTCGACGCGCCCGGACCTCTTCTGGGCCCTGAGAGGCGCAGGTGGGGGGAGTTTCGGAGTCGTGACGGAGCTGCGTCTTGCTGCAAGCACGATCGGGGACCTCGGGCTCTTCACCCTCGAGTGGTCGTGGTCGGCGGCACCACAGGTCGTCGCCGCCTGGCAGGACTGGGCACCCACGGCGCCAGACGAGCTCTGGTCCAACTGCCTGCTCTTCGCGAGCCAGGACACCCCCTCGGGCTACGGTCCGGCAGCCCGCGTGACCGGCGTCTATGCCGGGCCGGAGGCCGCCCTCGAGGCGGAGCTGTCCGGCTTCCTCTCCGCGATCTCGGCGACCCCCTTCACCCACTTCGTCGGTGCAGCCGGCTACCTCGACACGATGCTCGTCGAGGCCGGCTGCGAGGGGGACACGGTCGCCGAGTGCCACCTGCCGAGCGAGAACCCGGCCGGCATCCTCACGCGGGCGCCCTTCGCGGCCAAGTCCGACATCGTGACGGCTCGCATGCCCGCCACCGCCATCGCCAGGTTGCTCGCCGCCGTCGAGGCTCGCCAGGAGTCTCCCGTGCTCTCGGGCGGCGGCATCGTGCTCGACGCCTCCGGAGGCGCCGTCAACCGCGTCGCCCCGACGGCGACCGCGTTCGTCCACCGCGACGCCCTCTTCACGATGCAGTACAGCGCCAACTGGGCGACCGGCGACCCGCCAAGCGTCGAGGCCGCGAACCACTCTTGGCTCCAGCGGTCCTGGCAGTCGATGCGCCCCTACGTCTCCGGCCAGGCCTACCAGAACTACGCCGACCCGGACCTGAAGGACTGGGCCGTCGCCTACTACGGGGAGAACCTTCCCCGCCTCGAGCAGGTGAAGACCAGGTACGACCCAGACGACGTCTTCCACTTCGCCCAGTCGATCCCCGTGTGGCGCTAGGCGCGCCTGGCGGCAGCGACCCGCATGGCGGCAGCGACCCCGCAGTGGCAGCCGGCCCGCCGGGGAGGCAAGGCTGGAGCCCTGCAACGAAGGGAGGTCCCAGGTGGCCCGTCTCACCGAAGAAGACGTGAAGTTGCTGAAGGAGCGCCAGTTCGCCGCCATCGCCACGGTCAATCGTGACGGCTCCGTGCAACAGACCCCGGTGTGGATCGACACCGACGGCGAGGCCGTCATCTTCAACACCGCCAAGGGGCGCTTAAAGGACGTCAACCTGGGGCGCGACCCCCGCGTCTCGATCCTCGTGATCGACAGAGACGACCCGTACCGCTGGCTCTCGGTACGGGGACGGGCCGAGCTCGTGACAGAGGGAGCAGACGAGCACATCGACGCCCTTGCCAACAAGTACCTGGGCGTGGAGAAGTTCTCAGACCGGCCTGAGGGCCAGGTTCGTGTCATCGTGAGGGTCGTCCCGGAGCATCGGGTGGCCGGGTACTGAGTGGACGGGTACTGACGTGCCGGCGAGCGAGCCACCCGTCGAGCTCGACGTCGACGGGCGCGTCGTCGAGATCACCAACCCGAGCAAGGTCTTCTTCGGCGCCCGGGGAGAGACCAAGCTCGACCTTGCCCGCTATTACGTCTCGGTAGGCGAAGGGGCGCTGAGGGGCGTGCTGGAGCGCCCGACGGTGCTGAAGCGCTACCCGAACGGCGCCGAGGGGGATTTCTTCTACCAAAAGCGTGTCCCGAGCAGCCGGCCGGCCTGGCTCGAAACGGTCACCGTGACCTTCCCGAGCGGGCGGAGCGCACAGGAGCTGTGCCCCGTCGACGTGGCACACATCGTCTGGGCGGCAAATCTCGGCTGCCTCGACCTCAACCCCTGGCCGGTACGGCGAGGCGACGTCGACCACCCCGACGAGCTTCGCGTCGACCTCGATCCCCAGCCAGGCGTGAGCTTCGCCGCCGTTCGCCAGGTGGCGCTCGCCGTCCACGAGCTCCTCGTAGAGCACGGGCTCACAGGGCACCCGAAGACCTCCGGTTCCCGCGGGATCCACATAAACGTCCGCATCGAGCCGTGCTGGGACTTCACGGAGGTGCGGCGCGCGGCGCTCGCACTCGCCCGGGAGATCGAGCGCCGCCTCCCCGGCACGGCGACCTCGAAGTGGTGGAAGGAGGAGCGGGGCGACGCCGTCTTCATCGACTACAACCAGAACGCCCGCGACCGGACGGTCGCCTCCGCCTTCAGCGTCCGGGCCAACCCCGAGGGCCGTGTCTCCTGCCCGATCAGCTGGGACGAGGTGCCCGACGTCGAGCCGTCGGACCTGACGATCGCCACCGTGCCCGCCCTCTACGCCGAGCGGGGCGATCCCTCCGCCGCGATCGACGCCACGGCGCATTCGATCGAGACGCTGCTCGAGCTCGCCCGCCGGGACGAGGCAGAGGGTCTGGGGGATGCTCCCTGGCCACCCCACTTCGGCAAGCAGCGGGGCGAGCCGCGGCGGGTGGCGCCGAGCCGCAGGGCGAAGTCCGAGACCTCGAGCACACCGCTCGAGTCATCACCTCCCCTGGGAGCGAGGCGCCGCTCCGTCTCTCAGGCCGAGAGCGGTGAGCGGGCGGTTCGTGACGACGACGTCGGCACCACCGCGCCGCAGCCACCGCTCGAGCGCCCGGTCGTTGTCGACGGTCCAGACGAGGAGCTCGAGGCCCCGCGCCGTGCACCAAGCTCGTAGGACGGGTGTGGCGAGGAGGTAGTGGGCGGCCACGCCCGTGGCCCCACAACGCTCGAGCCGCCCGAAGGGGGCGAGCTCGGCGGCGCGCAGCTGCCACCGGGCCGCAGCCGGAAGCCCACGGGCGCCGCCACCGATCGTAAGTAGGGCGGGGATGGCCGGGTAAGTCTCGCGTACCGCTGCGATCGAGGCGTCGTGGCGTGAGGTGACTGTCACCCGGCGCGCCTCGGCGAGGACGGCAGCGACGGCTTCTGCCTCGTAGCCCACCTCCTTCAGGTCGAGATGGACCCCGCTACGGCGTTCCT
>JASHRK010000101.1 GCA_030037405.1 Acidimicrobiales bacterium
GGCGCCCTCCTCGACGAACGAGGTGACGCTCGCCTTACCAATGTTGTCGACGGCGCCAGTGATCAAGATCCGCTTGCCGCTCAGCCGATTGCCCATCCCCAACCTCCTGGTCCTCCCGTTCGCCTTGCTCTCGCCACACATTGCACCACCCGGCGGCTGTGGAGTGCCGAAACGCGACAGGCCTCGTGAGTTGCGTCCATGCGGTTGGCACGAGGTCGTCGGTCATGTCCAGCGATCGGTTACAGGCCGACGCTTCTCGCGAGCTGGCGGGCAACGTCGAGCAGTTCGGGCCAGTCGGGGGACTCGACGGCGCAGCGGGCGAACAGCCACTGTCCGAGCCGTGCCGGGTCGAGGGCGCAGAGATCGGCGATCCGGGAGACCAGGCCGGCCGGGTCGGCCTCCAGCCGGTCCTCGCAGTTGAGGAGGTGCTGGAGCGCGTCGTACGTGGGGTCGCCGACGTAGGGTTTCGGGTCGATCACCAGCCACGGCTCGCGCTCGGCGGCGAGCACGTTGTCGGCGTGGAGGTCGGTGCACAACAGCACGTGGCGATCCGCGGTGGCCGGCAGGGAGCGGAACAGGGCGATGCCGTCTCGTAGCAGGCCGGCGTCGGTCGTTGCGGTGTGCCCGGCGATCTTCTGCCGGCACTCGTCAGCCCACTGGTCGCACATCTCCTGCAAGGACCGGAACTCCTCGCTGAACGGCGGTGGCCGCCACAATCGGCGCAGCAGACCGGAGATGACCGCGTCTTGCGTCGTGTCCGGTTGGGAGGAGAGCAGGGTTCCGGGCCGGCACCGTTCGAGGAGCAGCGCGGTCGTCGTATCATCGAGGTCCTCGGCTGCCAGCAGCTTGACGGTGCCCTCGCCGTCCCACGCTCGGAGCCCTTTGGCCTCATCGAAGGCTTCGTAGTGCCGGTAGGCCACCTTGAGCACGACCTCACCAGAGTGGGGCGAGCTCGCCGGGGCGACCCACGCCGTCTGGCCACCCGGTTGGAACGGCTCGCCGACCTCGAGCGACCAGAGGCCCTGCAGCTTTTCGATCACCGCCGGCAGCGTGGCGATCCACTCGAGGCGGCCGCGACGCTCGGCGTGCTCGGCGAGGTTGCGTGGCACGGCGAACGCCATACCGCCAGTTTGACCCTCACCCCTGCGAAGAGCGCTCGAACCCTGGTCGAGGAGGCCGACGGCGGTTGGGAGAGGTGTCTTCTCAGACATCCGCGCCAGTGTGGGGGGTCGACCATCCGGCAGCGATTCGGTGTGCTAGACCACTATCCTATGTCTCTAGGACAGAGTAATAGCGAGCCCGACCCGCAATCACGAGTCGCGGAGATGGAGTTCCGCCTCCACCTCGGCTCGGGCGTACCTCCGTACCTCCAGCTCGTCCAGCAGGTCGAGCACGCGCTTCGGCTGGGAACGCTCGCCCCGGGCGATCAGCTGCCGAAGGTCCGAGACGTCGTAGCCAAGCTGGCGATCAACCCGAACACGGTCTCGAAGGCGTACCGAGAGCTGGAGCTGAAAGGGCTCGCGGTCGGTCGGCCGGGCCAGGGGACGTTTATCGAAGCCACGCTCGATCCGGTGTCGCTCCCCGAGCTCACCAAGCTCCGGCGTTCGCTTACCTCCTGGATGGCGACGGCCGAGGCGGCAGGGCTCGACGATCACGCGATGACGGCACTCATCACGAGCGTGCAGCACGACTTTCGCGAGCGCCGCGGGAGCGAGGGCGTGGCATGAACGTCATCGAGACCCACTGCCTCTCCAAGTCCTACGGATCGACGAGGGCACTTGTCGACTGTACGTTGGCCATCCCCGACGGGCACATCGTCGCCCTCGTCGGGCCGAACGGCGCCGGGAAGTCGACGTTGCTCAACCTGACGGTCGGGCTCGCAATGCCGAGCGCGGGCGAGGTGACCGTGCTCGGCGGGTGCCCGGCGGGGTCGTTGCCCGCCCTCGACAGGATCGCGTTCGTCGCCCAGGACACCCCGCTCTTCAAGAACCTCTCGGCCGCCGACCTCCTCCACATGACCCGGAACCTCAACCTCCGTTTCGACCAGGGATACGCGGAGCGCCGCCTCGGCGAGCTCGGCATTCCACTTGGGCACAAAGCCGGGAAGATGTCCGGCGGTCAGCAGGCCCAGCTCGCCTTGACCCTCGCGCTGGCGCGCCGGCCGCAGCTCCTCCTTCTCGACGAGCCGATGGCGATGCTCGATCCGCTCGCCCGCCACGACTTCATGGCGACGGTGATGATGGCGGTCGCAGACGACGGGGTGTCCGTCGTGCTGTCCTCGCACGTCCTCGCGGAGCTCGAGCGCGTTGCCGACTACCTCGTGCTCGTCTCTCGTGGAACCGTGCAGGTGGCGGGGGAGGTTGACGATCTGCTCGCGACCCATCGCGTGCTCACCGGCCCAACGGCAGGGGTCGAACGGTACCTGGGCCGGTGGAACGTCGTGCACGCCAGCCCCGCCGCACCCCTCGCCCACATGCTCGTCCGAGGCGACGCCAGCTCCTGTCCCGTGCCGCCGGGGTGCAAGGCACACTCGCTCACCCTCGAAGAGCTGGTCCTTGCCTACCTGCGCGAACCGAGTGCCGGGGCATTGCCCGGGCCGGCGCGCTCAGCACGTCGTGACGCAAAGGAGCGAGTGCGATGACGACCGTTGCGATGCCCGCGAGTCCTCGCCGAACAAGCGCACAACGATCTGTCCCCTGGCGGCGGATGGCGTGGGTGATCTGGCGCCAGCACCGGACGGCGATCGCGGGCGTGCTCGCGCTCGTGGCCGCAGCAGCCGCGCTCGTGCTGTTCGAAGGCGTCCAGCTCCATAACGCCTACGCGGCCGTTGACGCATGTCGACCGGTCAGCTCGGGGCCGTGCCAGCAGGCGGAGAACAACTTCGCCAACGACAACTCGTTCACCGCCGGCATTGTCGCCGTCCTCCTTCAGGCGATCCCGGCGCTGGTCGGCGCCTTCGCAGGGGCTCCGTTGCTCGCCGGGGTGTTCGAGACCGGAACGTTCCGCTACGTCTTCACTCAGGGCTTCGGGCGCACGCGATGGGCAGCGGCACAGTTCGTCTCGCTCGCCGTCGTGGTTGCCGTCGCGGCTGGGACATTCAGCATGGTGTTCTCGTGGGCCTACGGGCCTCTCCTCGGCATGAACGGCTACGGCTACAGCTCGCTCGCGCCGACGTTCTTCGACCTACGAGGCATCGCCTTCGCCGCCTGGACGCTCGCCGCCTTCGCGATAGGCGTCTTCGCTGGCGTGCTGATCCGCCGGGTCGTCCCAGCGATGTTCGTCACGCTCGTGGCGTACTCGGCGCTCGCACTCGCAACGGCGGTGTCTTTCCGTACCCACTACCGACAGGCGCTCCAGAGCACGAATCCGAACATCGGGGCGCCTGCGCACGTCATCAGCCGATCGTGGGAGCTCCATGGGAAGACCGTTGGCCTCTCTACCCTGAGCGCGACCCTTCGGCCTGTCGACGTGCGCGTGGTGAGCTCCGGTGTGTTCTCTCCCGGCCCATCCACGCCGGAGCCGTTCGACCCGATTCACTACCTGCTGAGCCATGGTTTCACCTGGGTGGCGAGCTACCAGCCCGGTAGCTGGTTCTGGCCGTTTCAGATCATCGAGGGCACATGGTTGCTCGTGCTGTCCGCGGTGCTCGGCGGTGCAGCGATCTGGCTGGTGCGTCGACGGGCGTCATGACGCCT
>JASHRK010000008.1 GCA_030037405.1 Acidimicrobiales bacterium
GCGCCCGAGTCTTCTCCGCTGATCGTCGTGCTCATCGTCTCGTCCTCAGATCCTCAAGTCGTCACGGGTCCACCGGGGCGTCACCCTCACGGGTGCCGCCACCCCCACCGCCGACGCCGGCAGCTGAGTACGCTCCAGCAGCACGCACAGGCACCGGGATGTCGGCGACCGGAAGGGCGTCCGGCTCTCCGTAGTGATAGGGGTCGTTGGTGATGATCGGGATCCTGTCGAAGTTGTAGTAGGGGACAGGGGTAGCGGTCTTCCACTCGAGCCCGTAGGACTTCCAGGGGTTTGCCTCTGATCTTCGCGGTTCGATGATGACGTTCCATGCGAAGTTGGCAACGGGGATCAGGAACGAGGCGCCGAGGCAGAAGGCGCTCACGGAGGAGAAGTCGTTCCAGACCTGGAGGTTGGCGGCGTACTCGAAGACCCGGCGCGGCTGACCGAGCATCCCGACGATGAAGAGGGGGAAGAAGGTCAGGTTGAAGAAGGCGAACATGGCGTAGAAGTGGATCTTCGCCCAGCGCTCGTTCATGATGCGACCGGTGAGCTTCGGGGTCCAGTAGTAGACGCCGGCGAAGAGAGCGAATATCAGCCCGCCCATGATCGTGTAGTGGAAGTGAGCCATCACGAAGAAGCTCCCGTGCAGGGTCACGTCCACGGGCACGTCGGAGAGGAAGACGCCGGAGATGCCACCTATGAGGAAGTTGAGGATCATGCCCATGCAGAACAGCATGGGCGAGCTCAATCGGATACGTGCTTTCCAGAGGGACCCGAGGATGACGAGGAATATGAACCCCGTCGGGACGGAGATCAGCTCTGTCGTGAGCATGAAGAGCGGCCGCATGTCGGGGTCGATCCCGCTGTCGAAGAGATGGTGCTGCCAGACGAAGAACGAGAGGAGGGTCACGCCGATCATGCCGGCCGCAGCCACCTTGTAGGCGAAGAGGGGTTTTCGCGTGAAGACCGGGACGAGCTCCCCCACGATGCCGAACCCTGGGAGGGCCATGATGTACACCTCGGGATGGCCGAAGAACCAGAAGAGGTTCTCCCAGAGGAAGGAGCTCCCTCCCCGTTCTGTCACGTAGAAGGCGGTGAGCGCAGTCCGGTCGAGGATGCCGAAGTAGCACGCGATGGCGAGCGTCGGTGTCGCCAGCGTCAAGAGGACGCAGGTGGAGATGATCGCCCAGACGAAGATGGGCACCCGCGTCCAGCTCATTCCCGGGGCCCGGTAGTGGATGATCGTCACCATGAGGTTGAACCCGGCGAGGATCATGCCGAGACCGACGACGATGAAGCCGACCAGGTACGAGTCCATGCCGCCGACGGCCTCGGTCTGGAGCGGGGCGTAGCCCGTCCACCCGGTCGGGAAGCCGCCCATAGGAAGCGCTGTCAGGATGACGAGGTAGCCGGAGGCGAAGAGCCAGAACGACATGGCCTCGATCCTCGGGAACGCCGTCCGCCTGCTCCCGATCATGAGGGGGACGAGGTAGTTGCCGAGCGGTCCGACGACGGCGGACGACGCCATCATCATCATCATCGTCCCGTGCTCGCCCACGATCTCTATGTAGGTGCCGGGCCCGAAGATGTGGTTGGTGGGGTAGAGAAGCTCGGTGCGGATCCCCATCGCGAGCAGGCCGGCCGTGAAGAAGAAGAGGAAGACCGTGAAGAGGTACTGCATCCCGACCACCTTGTGGTCGGTCGTGAACCGCAGGTACCGCCCGAAGCCGCTCTCCTGCGGCTCCTGTGCGGGCTCCCGCCCGAAGACCTTGGCGATGGGGTAGTTCAACGCCCCGATCCCGAGCAAGAAGCCGAGCACGCCGAGAACGAGCGAGAGGACGACGGCGACGTCGTTCTGCCCGCTCGCCCCGTTGATGTTCAGGTATCCCGCGGCGATCCGGTTGCCCGCCCAGTGCCCGAAGGCAAAACCTCCCGCCGCGCCGATGAGCGCCGTGAGGAGGTTCTGGTCAATACGGCGTCGGACGATCTCTCCCGTAGCGGTCACGGTCGCCATGTCAGGAGCGTCTCGGCTGCGGTGTCGTCGGGTGTGTGACTGCCATCAGAGCTTCACCTTCTGGGCTCCATAGATCTCCACCTTCGAATAAGGATCGACGTTGTCCGGGTAATAGCCGCCGTCTGCCCCGTTCGCGTCCGGCACGTAGGTCCACTGGAAGGGGGGCAGGTACTTCGTGTTGGCGGCGAGCTGAGCCTTCGTCCGTTTCGCCCACGCCGCGAAGGCGCTCTTCGAGATCACCCTGCCGTAGTTGAACATGGCGCCGTGCCATAGCCCGCAGAGCTCGTCGCAGCGTACGACGAACGAGCCCATCTCCTCTGTCGTCGTGTACGCCACGTTGTCCTGCTGGGGGTTGGCGTCGGCCTTGACGCCGAGCTGGTAGGCCCAGAAGTCGTGGATCACGTCGAGCGAGGTGACGTGGAAGGCGATCGTCGTGTGGTCGGGGATGACGAGAGAGGTCGTCTCGAAACCGCCGAAGGTGGGGTAGCGATAGGTCCACTTCCACTGCTGGCCGATGACCTGGATCGGCAGCACGGTGTGCGAGCTCGGCGTCCAGATGGGATCGGGTCCCTCGGCGGAGCCGGCGCCTGAGGGGACGACGAGCTCGACGGTCCCGAAGATGAAGACGCCTATGACGATGCAGGTGGAGACGACGATCCAGGCCGTCTGGACCCCGAGGTGCCCTCGCGAGTAAGGGCCCGCCACAGGGTCGTTCGGCACCCGGGAGGCTCGCCAGTGCCACAAGGCATAGGCCATGTACGACCAGACGCCGAACACGACGGGCCAAGCGATGACGAAAAGGACGTTGAAGTCGAAGACGGCACCGCCGGCGGAGCTCGTCATCCTCCCCGGGGGGATGTGGGGCCCGGCGAGGAACCAGAAGAGGAGGTCGCCGGCAATCGAGACGAGCAGCCAGACCGGGAGGATCGCCCGCATCGGGTGGCTCTCGGGCGTCCCGGTGCTGTGGCCGGTCACGGCCGAGACCTCGCCGGCTCCGCCACCTCCCGGGGGAGGGCCGTCGCCGCCCGCGAGCTGGTCGGCACCGGCGTCGCTCTCTGCCATCAGGTGTTGACTACCTTCAAGAAGCCGTCCATGTAGCCGATCGTCTGCATCGGCCCGCTGTTGCCGTAGAGGAAGCCAGCCGCGCAGGGCACGAAGCACTGCCAGGGGTACTGGCCGACTCCCGGTGTCATGAAGGAGAACTTGATCGTGTTGTGCGGGTACTTGCTTGAAGTCGCGCTGCACGGGGCGACGGCGCACAGGGTGGCGGACGAGGAGTTCCCGTAGAGCGGGACGTTTATCCCGAGAGTGGGGACGGAGAAGGTGTGCCCGACGCCGTTGCCCGCGTAGGAGTCGAGCACCTTGACCTTCTTCCCGTTGAGGGTCATGTACCCGCCGATAGTTCCCTCCACCTGGCCGATCTGCTGGTTGCGCAGCGGGCTGCCGGAGTCGTACTGGTCGATCGTGACGTTGATCCTCGTGTGGGCGGGAAGGTCCCAGAGAGTCGTGTGCACCCACTTCCCGTCGGGCGCCTGTGTCATGTACGTGACCCAGGTCGGATGGGGATAGTGGCCGTAGCTGCCGACGGTCTGGAGACGGATGTCGACCGCCTGCCCTGCCTTGTGGTTGGCGGCGAAATCGATCGTCGGCGGGTTGCTCCTGAGAAACGCCATCCCGACGAACGTCGCGAGCCCTGCGGCAGTGAGGACGATCGCCGCCACGATCAACATACGCGTGGAGCGTGCCATAACCCCTGCCTCGACTTTCGTGCTGTTACAGCAGCGAGCTGGTGCCCCGGCCCGGAACCTCGGTTCAAGAGCAATCTAAGAGTGTTGCAATCGGTTGTCAAGGACCCCCGCCGGCCGCCGATCTCGGTCCGCCATCCACGAAAGTCCTGCTTGCGAGGGCGCGTTCCCGCATTGGTAGAGGTGGCCAGCAGTTGCCTTCCAGATGGCCTCTCGATGCGTTCAGCCCTTGGGTGGAACGACGGCGTCGGGCCAGCGTGCCTTGCGGAACACCTCGTCGACCATCGCGCCGACGTCTCCGTGCTCTCCGATGACGCGCTTCATCACTCTGACGAGTGCGGGCACGGCCCAGAAGTCGCCGCACACCCACAGGATGGCCGCTCCGATCTGCTGGTCGGCGAAGGGGTTGAGGGTCACGCCCGGCACGTGAGCGTAGACGGGGTACCAGGAGGTGGAAGAGAGGACGCTGAGCGCCATGGCAAGGACGAACATCACGAGGTTCGTGGCGATGATCGAGATTGCCTGCCCCGCGGGGCGAAGCTTCGGCCGCATCGGGTGCGAAGGGATGATCTGGAGCCAGAAGAGCGTCCCGGCAAGTAGGAAGCTCCCGTACATGAGCCAGATGTGAGCCAGGTCGTTGCGCTCGGCGAAGTCGAGGAGGGCGGGCAGGTGCCAGGCGACCATGGCGACGTTCAAGAGGACGACCCCGGTCCACGGGGCACGAAGGAAGCGACCGACTGCCCGGAGGGGAGCGGCCGGGGACGAGCGCACAAGGGCGCGGATCATCCGGCGCCTCGGTCGGACCGGGAGGGCGAAGACGAGCGGCATCCAGGGGGCGCCGAAGACGACGAGGGCCGGGACGAAGAACATGATCACTATGTGCTGGATCATGTGGAGGTAGAAGTACTCGAAGGCGTAGTGCTCGAGCGGAGACGTCACCGTCAGGAGGAGAAGTGCGGTGCCGGCGTAGAAGGCGAGCGCTCGGTGCCGCCGCCGCCGGGCGTGTTGCGGGCTCGAGCGTCGGGAGAGGCGGTAGAGGCCGACCTCGTGCCCCGCCATCACGACCGCCGCCACGACGACGAAGGGGTCGAAGGACCAGTGCTGGAGCACGTAACCCACTGCGAGGCAAGGTAGCAGCGAGGGCGGGGACAGGCAGGCCGGCGGGCCGCTACTGGCCGAAACGCCGCTCTCTTCGGGCGAAGTCACGCAGGGCCCGCAAGAAGTCGACCCGCCGGAAGGCCGGCCAGTACGGGTCGACGAAGACGCATTCGGCATAGGCGGACTGCCAGAGCAGGAACCCGGAGAGCCGCGCCTCGCCGCTCGTCCTGATCACGAGATCCGGATCGGGGAGGTCTGCGGTGTAGAGGTGGGAGGCGAGGGTGGCGGCGTCGATCAAGGCGGGTATCTCGTGGGCGGAAGTGCCCTTGTCGGCGAGGTCGGCGACGAGCGACCTGCAGGCGTCGACGATCTCGTCACGCCCCCCGTAGCCGAGCGCGAGGTTGAAGTGCCACCTCCTGTCGTCTGACGCAGGGTCGGTCTCTGCCCGTTTCGCCGCCTCGGCGAGAGTCGAGGGCAGGAGGTCGACGCTGCCTATGACCCGGACCGAGCAGCCGAGGGTCGAGGCAAGCCTGGGCAGGTCGTCGAGGAGGCCGACGAGCACCTCGAAGTAGGGGTCGAGCTCGCTCTGGGGCCGGCGAAGGTTGTCGGTCGAGAGCACCCATGCAGTCACGGCTGGCAGGCGGAGCTGCGCGCTCCAGGAGAGCAGCTCACGCAGCTTCGCCATCCCGGTGCGGTAGCTGGCGGTGTAGTCCGGCATCCCCTCTGCGCGGGCGAAGCGCCGGTGGCCGTCGAGGATGACACCCACGTGGGAGGGGAGGCGATCGGCCGGCAGCGACCGGTAAAGACGCCGTTCGTAGACCCGGTACAAAGGCGCGGAGAATGGCACTGCGTCCATTCTCCCAGGACAGAGGGAGCTTGGGTTCGCGATCGCTAGGCGACGGGCTGGACGGTGCGTACGGGTTGGACCGGCGTGACCGGCCATGCAACCGTCGCACCGGAGGCGCTCAGCCCTACCCGGTCGCCGACGGCGACGGGCGAGCGCCCGGCGCAGCGCACCCGGACGGGGGAGGCCGTTTCGTCCGTGACGACGAGGAGCATGCTGTCGTGGCCGTAGTACTCGAGGTGCCGCACGGTTCCCAGAACGCCGGGGAGCTCGGCTTCGACCTTGCCCGCTCTCGTGAGGTGCATCTGTTCCGGCCTGATGAGGACGACGACGTCGCCGTCGATCGTCGAGGTGTCCGGCCGCAGCGTCATCGACCCGAACCTCGTCTTCGCCGAACCTCCGGCGGCGACGCCGGGCACGATGTTGGCATCGCCTAGGAAGCGGGCGAGCTCGGCGTCGGCCGGGCTGGCGTACAGCTCGCCCGGTGCCGCCAGCTGACGGATGGCACCGCTCGACATGACTCCGACGAGGTCGGCGATCGAGAGCGCCTCCTCCTGGTCGTGGGTGACGAGGATCGTCGTGATGGCGGCCTCGCGGAGGATACGCATGACGTCGGCCCTAAGCGCCGCGCGCATCGAGGCGTCGAGAGCGGAGAACGGCTCGTCGAGGAGCACGACGCCCGGGGCCGGGGCGAGGGCTCGCGCGAGGGCGACGCGCTGCTGCTGGCCGCCGGAGAGCTCGTGGGGGTACCGCCCGCCGAGCCCCGGCATGCCGACGAGGTCGAGCAGCTCCCCGACGCGCCCGTTCGCCCGTGCCCGGCGCCCCAAGCCGAATCCGATGTTCTTGGCGACGGTGAGGTGGGGGAAGAGGGAGCCGTCCTGAGGGACGTAGCCGATGCCCCGCCGCTCAGGCGGGACGAAGAGCCCTTCCTCGTCGACGGTGCGGCCCCCGATGCCGATGCGCCCTTGGTCAGGCCGCTCGAAACCTGCCACGAGCCGCAGCAGCGTCGTCTTCCCACTCCCGGACTCTCCGAGAACGGCTACGACCGAGGCGTTCGGAACCGCCAGATCGAGCTCGACGAGGACCTTCGTCGGCCCGAACGACTTCGAGAGCGCCGACAGGACGATCTCGCTCACGACCGCATCGGTCTCCTCTCGGGTTGCCGGGTGACCCCGCGGTCACCAGGGAATATCAGGGCGGCCTGACATTCTCTCTCAGGCTAGCCTGACGAAGCCACGACGTCAGCCCCTCTGACGGTTGGGCACGGACCTGACTGGTGCTATACCTGCTCCAGCCAGCTGCGGTCTCGGTCCCTACGGCGTCACCGACATCGACATGTCCGCCACGCCCGAACGGGTCTGGCGGCCCTGGAAAGGGGGCGGTCATCGTGATCCCGGCCAAGTTCGACTACGAGCGTGCTTCTTCAGTGGACGAGGCCATCTCGCTCCTCGCCGAGCGAGACGACGACGCCAAGCTGCTCGCCGGAGGGCACTCCCTCCTGCCTCTCATGAAGCTCAGGATGGCCACGCCGTCGCTTCTCGTCGACATCGGCGGGATAGGCGAGCTCTCCTACGTGAGGGAGGCAGGCGACGAGGTCCTTGTCGGCGCCCTCACCCGCCACGCCGACCTCGCGAGAGACGAGGTCTGTCGCCGGCAAGTGCCCCTCCTCGCCCACATCGCCGGCCAGGTCGGCGATCCGCAGGTGCGCCACCGAGGCACGATCGGCGGCTCTCTCTCCCACGGCGACCCGGCCTCCGACCTGCCCGCCGCCTGCCTCGCCCTCGGCGCTTCGTTCGTGGTGAGAGGCTCCGGGCGAGAGCGCACCATCGAGGCGAGCGACTTCTTCACCGGCTTCCTCGAGACTGCGCTGCAGCCGTCGGAGGTGCTTGTCGAGATCAGGGTGCCGAAGGCACCTGGCGCCGGCTGGTCCTTCCAGAAGTTCAACCGCCGGGCACAGGACTGGGCGATCGTCGGCGTCGCCGCCGTGAAGAACGGTGGCACGAGGATCGCCCTTGTCAACATGGCTTCCACGCCGGTGCGGGCTCGCGCTGCCGAGGCCGTGGCGGACTCCGGGTCGCCGGCGTCGGAAGTTGCCTCCCATGCGGCCGACGGGCTCGAGCCACCATCTGACCTCAACGCCTCGGCGGAGTACAGGCGGTACCTGTCGTCCGTGCTTCTTCGCCGAGCGCTCGAGGAGGCTGCCGTAACCTGAGCATGTGGGAGACGGCCGGACAGCTGCGATGACGACCTCAGCGGGCGCGCCGGGATCAGTCGCCGAGGTTGCGAGCGCCCTATCGGCTCACGGTTACCTGGCCGACGAAGGCCTCGCCACCGCCATCTTCCTCGCCCTCGTGCTCGAGCGCCCGCTCTTTCTCGAGGGCGAGGCCGGCGTCGGCAAGACAGAGGTGGCCAAGGTCCTCTCGTCCTGGACCGGCGGGGAGCTCTTGCGCCTCCAGTGCTACGAGGGGATCAGTCTTGCCCAGGCCGCGTATGAGTGGGACTACGCCCGCCAGCTCCTGCACCTGCGGGCCGTCGAGGCGACGGGAGAGTCCGCCCGCCAGGCCGAGGACGACATCTACGACGAGCGCTTCCTTGTCCGCCGCCCGCTGCTGCGGGCTCTCGAGTCGGGCAACGGGGCGCCGCCCGTGCTCCTCGTGGACGAGATCGACCGCGCCGACGACGAGTTCGAGGCGTTCCTCCTCGAGATCCTCTCGGAGTACGCCGTGAGCGTTCCCGAGCTCGGCACGGTGAGGGCGGAAAGGCCGCCGGTCGTCGTCCTCACCTCGAACCGCACGAGAGACGTGCACGACGCCCTCAAGCGCCGCTGCCTCTACCACTGGGTCGACCACCCCTCCTTCGAGCGGGAGGTGGAGATCGTGCGCCTGCGCGCCCCCCAGGCCGTCGAGCGCCTTGCCCGCCAGATCGCCGCCGCGGCGGCGGCGCTGAGGGAGCTTGGCCTCTACAAGCCTCCGGGCGTGGCCGAGACGATCGACTGGGCGAGCGCCGTCGCCGCCCTCGGCCGCTCGGAGCTCGACGAGCACACCGTCGACGTCACCCTCGGGGCCGTCCTCAAGTACCAGGAGGACCAGTCGCGAGTGCGGGCGGCGGGCTTGAGCGACATCGTCCGGGCGGCGGTGCTGCGCAGTGGTTGAGACCGCCACGACGGCTCCCGCCGGTCGCCTTGCCGTCGCCTTCGTCTCCCTCCTCCGCCGAGCCGGTCTCGAGGTACCTCTCGGCTGCACCATCCTCTTCGCCGAGGCTCTTGGCGCCGTCGGGCTCGACGACCGCCATGCGGTCTACTGGGCGGGGAGAGCGACCCTTGTCCGCCGGCCGGAGGACCGGGCGATCTACGATCGCCTCTTCGCCGAGTTCTTCGACCAGCAGCCACCCCTTGCACCGCTCTGGCGGACCGAGCACGTCACCCTCGAGCTCGACTCCGAGGATGACGAGGGCGGGGAGGCGAGCCCCGAGGAGCTCGAACGTCATGACGAGACGACGGTGACGGTTCGTTACAGCCCTGTCGAGGTGTTGCGGAACCGCGACTTCGCCCGTTACGACGAGGAGGACTGGCTGAGGCCAGGCGCCTCATCGCCGAGCTGCGCGCCCACGCCGAGCTCCGCTCTTCCCGCCGCCTCTGCCCGAGCAGCCGGGAGGGGAGCTCCCTCGACCTGCCGAGGACGGTCAGGTCCGCCCTCGCCTCGGACGGCGAGGCCGTGCGCCGCGCCTGGCGTGCCCCCTCCGAACGCCCTCGCCGCCTCGTCATCATCGTTGACATCTCAGGGTCGATGGAGGCCTACGCGAGGGCCTTGCTCCGCCTCGCTCACGCCGCCCTCGCCTCGCGCTCGCGGGGCGGTGCCGAGGTCTTCGTGCTCGGGACCCGTCTCACGCGCATCACCCGGCCGCTGAGCGGGCGGGACCCCGACGCCGCCCTGGCCGAGACCGGGCGTCTCGCCGTCGACTGGCACGGCGGCACGCGCCTTGGCGAGGGGTTGCGGGAGTTCAACGATCGTTGGGGCAACCGGGGCATGGCGAGAGGGGCGACGGTCGTCATCTGCTCGGATGGTTGGGACAGGGGAGATCCGGGCGTCCTTTCGACCGAGATGGGGCGGCTCAAGAGGGTCGTCCACCGCGTCGTCTGGGTGAACCCGCTCCGGGCCTCGCCCGGCTACCAGCCGCTGGCGAGGGGCATGGCAGCGGCGCTGCCCTTCGTCGACGACTTCGTCGACGGCCATTCCCTCGCCTCCCTCGAGGAGGTCGTGGCGGTCATCTCCGGGAGCTCCGAGGCTCCCACTCGGAGAAGAGGGGGCGAGGGGGCGCCGCTCCCGGCCGTAACGGCACTACGATCCAGGTAAGCCAACCATAGAGGGGAGGCGACATGTGGATAGTGGCAGGGATCCTGCTTGCGATAGTCGTCCTCGGCGTCGTGGCGGGCTTCCACCTCGGCCCTCACGCCCAC
>JASHRK010000102.1 GCA_030037405.1 Acidimicrobiales bacterium
GGCGAGACCGGTGGGCCGGCTGACATCTGGCTGGCGCGCCCACCTGCTGGGAGACGACTTGAAGCGCCTCGCAGCGGGGCGGGCGGCGCTTGCTCTCAACGGCTCAGACGGCCTCGTGCTCGAGGAGCGCTCCCATCTGCCGCTCGACCATCACGGTCCTAGTTCCAGCTCCAGTTCCAGCTCCAGTCCCAGCTCCAGCTCCAGTCAAAGTCACGGCGCCGGCTGAGCTGCGTATCCGGGGGTCGGGCGAGCTCTCGTCAGGGCTCTCCCTGAGCCGCGTCGCCGGCTGCCGGCTGTGGTCTCAGGTCGACCCGAAGCGTCAGGATCCCGTCCTCGAGCGAGCCGGTGGCGTCGCCCAGTATGGCGAAATCCTGGAAGTCGAGCTGCATCTGCTCCATGATGCGCTGGCGCTCGGGACCCTCGACCGGAGGGAGGCCGCGCCGGCGGACCGCGTTCGCTCGCTCCCTGAAGCGCGCGATCATCTCTTCGACGTCGAACTCGGTCGGCATCGGGGCCACCCTACCGGGCTCGGGGGCCGGCTGGGAGACCCGTCGCCGCTGTATGCTGGGTAAGTTCATCATCGGGGAGCAGCTCGTGAAGAAGGGACGTCACCGTCGGTTCGAGGAGGCGCGCAGCTTGAAACGCGCCTTCGAGGTCGTGGCCGAGCCCTGTCCCGAGTGCGGCGCCCAACCGGACGACCCTCACTCATCGTGGTGCCTCCACGACTCTGAGGAGTTGGAGGACGAGGAGGAAGAGGAGAAAGACAGCACCAGCTGGTAAGGCTGGTGCCGACGAACCTCGAAGACAGCCTCGTTAGCGGTAGCCGCCCTGTCTCACTTGGGTTCCTGACGCGTCCGGGAAGGGGACGCATTCCTCGGCGCTTGCACCCGAAAATGGATACGATTTGGGGCGTGAACACCCAGGAATGTAGACAATCCTCAGCGTACCCGACGACGGGATGAGACCAACAGCGCTGATGGCGACACGCATCGGCACGCTAGCCCAGCGACTCGCCCGGGGGAACCCGTGGTGGCGTGACGCGGCTTGGGCTGCCAAGGACCCAGATCTCCAAGACGCCGCGGCAGTTGACATTGCCTACCAACGCGACGCGTGGAGATGTGCGTCTCAGGACGCTTGACAGGCATATAACTGAGCGCTGTCCAGGCATCAAGTGCTGTACGTCCGAGCTATGCTGTGATCGTGTCACAGAGTGTCCCATCGACCGGCGAGCACCGGACCACCTTGCTCCTCGACGGCGAGGAGCTGAAACGGGCGCAGGAGGTGCTGGGGACTCGGACAATACGGGACACCGTGAACCAAGCGCTCCGCGAGGTAAACCGGCAGGCGGCATTGCGTCACGCCGCGAGCCTGATTCGCCGGGGCAACCTCGCCATAGCTAGACCGGAGGATCTTCCCTACTTGAGGCGTCCTCCGGCTGTCTAGGCAAGTGACCCTCTACCTCGCAGACACCTCGATATGGTCATGGGCGAACAAGCGGGGCCGTCCGGACATCAGGGAGAAGCTGGCGGGAAGAGTCGAGCGAGACGAAGTTGCCACCTGCGTTCCTGTCGCGCTCGAGGTCATGCATCGGGCCGAGACCGGTGAGCAGTACGAGTCGCTCTTTCGTGATCTGCTGGCGCCGCTTCACTGGCTCGACCTCGACGAAGGAGTAGGCCGGCGTGCTCTCTCGGTCCAGCGACAGCTCGCCGGCCATTCACACGGGAACCACCGACGTTCTGCGGTCGACTTCTTGATTGCCGCAACCGGTGAGCTGGCGAGATCCGATGTAGTCACCTGGTTCGTCGACCGGGATCTCCGAATCATCTGCGAACACACGGGACAGCCGTTCGAGGCAGAGTCAACTACGGGACCGGGACATTAGAGATGCTCAGCGAACTTGTCGCCGTTGGCGAGCGTTCTTGGGTCGTGTCCTCACCGTCGGATGCGGGAGCCGCACGCCGCCGCCGGCGCGGGCGGCGAGGTAGCGGCCGATGAGCTCGTAGACGCGCTCGCCCGTGAGCGCGGTGATCTCGGCCCGGAGCGTCTCGAAGACGGGGCGTCTGGCGGTGAAGGCTTCGGGCGCCTCCGTGCACCACCAGTGGAACTCCGCCCCGCCCTCGCCCCAGTTGCTCCTCCGCCACTCCGTCAGGGTCGTGGTGACGTGACCGTCCGCCGCCACCTCGTCCGAGCGCCGCAACGGCAGCTGCCAGCAGACGTCGGGCTTCAGCTCCAAGGGCTCGATCCCTCTCTCCAGGGCGGCGCGATGGAGGGCGCAGCCGGCGCCGCCCGGGAAGTCCGGGCGGTTGAGGAAGATGCAGGCGCCGTCGATCATGCGCGTCACGGTCTCGCCCTCCGCGTTCGTCCTCAGCACCCCCCTCTTCGTGCGGCCCTTGGCGCGGTGCTGCCACTGCGCCGCCGTGAGCGTGAGGGCGGCGGTCGCCACCCGCTCGGCATCCTCCTCGTCGGTGAAGTGGGCGCCGTAGGAGCAGCAACCCTGTTCCAGCTCCGGAGCTGGACCCGTGAGCACCCCCTGGCAGCCGGACCCGAAGATGCATCTCCACCGGCTCTCAAGAAACGTCACGTCTACCAGCCAAGTCCTCTCCTCGTCCGGGTCGTCGATGCTCAGCCATTCGTGGGCGTCTCCCAGGCAGGCGAGGTCCGCGTAGCGCGCCGCGTTGTTGCCCGGTCGGGGATGCAACGCGGCGCGGTGGTGGGCGCCGGCCGCCGCAGGGGTCATCGCGTCACGCGGTCGAGCTGGGCCACGGTCGGCTCCGCGCAGCAGAACCAGGACTCGCTCAACCTGGGGCGTTCCCCGGGCGGGAGCGGCGAGGCGAGGAGGGGAGCGGGCGGAGGCGGCGCCGGCGCAAGGGGGACGCCCGCGCCGGCGAAGAGCGCCCAGAGCTCCTCGAAGGTGGCGCCGGGCTCGGAGACGAGAGCGGCAACGGCGACCTGGAGCTCGTCGATGGCCGGGTCGGCGTGCCGCCAGGTCATGCTGCGAGCGCCGGGGAGGTACGGGAGGCCCGGGAGGCCGGGGCCCGCCGGCGGGTCCCCGGCCGGCGCCCCCAGCGAGGCGGCGAGCACCGGGTCGGGGTCCTCCAAGAGGAGCGATCCGGCCGGGAGGAGGAGGCGGATCGAGTACTGCACGAGGTCGGTGCTCCCGACAAGGTCCGCCTCGACGGAGAATCGCAGGATGCCGGCGAGCGACTCGACGGTCGTCCAGGGCGTGAAGGGCAGCCACGACGGGCGGATCTCGATGCCTGCGCGCCGCATGATCGCCACGGCCTCGTGCTCGCCCGCGGCGGTGTGCCCCTTGGCGAGGAGACGGAGCACGGCGTCGTCGGTCGACTCGAAGGCCGAGACCACGAAGGCGACGCCGGCCCCGGCCAGCTCGGGCCAGAGCTGGCGGTGGCGGAGTATGTGCTCGATCTTCACGGTGACGTCGAAGGACAGCCGACCGAAACGCTCGTGCACCGCCCGAACGACGGCGCGGGCGTGCCCGGGCCGGTTGAGGAAGTCGGGATCGGCGAAGGTGACGTGTCCGGCACCCATGGAGACGAGCTGCTCGACGTCGGCAAGGACGGCGTCCACCGGCACCGTTCGTGAGCGTCCCCGGTACACGGCCGCCACCGGGCAGTGCTTGCAGCGGTGGTTGCAACCCCGCGTCGCCTCGACCGCTCCCACCGTTACCGCCGCGCCTGGGTCTCCGCGGAGAAAGCGGGCGTACCGCTCGAGGGGCGGGAGAGCGGCTCGCAACGGTATCCGCATCGCAGGCCCTTCGGCAGGAGACGGAGGGCCGAGCTCGGTCACGACCCGGGGCCCGGGCGCTCGAGCCGACCCGCCCGGCCCTCCCGACCCGCCCGACCCGCCTGGTCCTCGGGGCGAGCCTTCGGCCGCTGGGTCGTGACCCTCGGCCCAGGTGAGGAGGGCGTCTCTCACGTCCCCTGTGGCGAGAAGGTCGTCCGGCCCGATGAGCTCGTGGCCGGCGAGGACGTGGGCGTAGAGACCGTGGAACGCCAGCCGCAGGTCAGGGCGCTCCTCTCGCATGCGCGAGGCGGCCTGCAGGGCGAGCTCCGTGGCGGTGTGCATCGGGACCGAGAAGGCGACCGCCTCTGCCCGGAGGAGCGCCTCGGCCGGCCAGGGATCGAGGGAGAGATCAGCCACCTCGACCTCGTGGCCTGCCTCGGTGAGCCACGCAGCTGGCGCGGCGATCCCGAGCGGTTGCTGCCCGAGCTCGTAGGTGGAGACGAGCAGGATTCTCATTGCGCCACCGTAACTTCCAGGATCTCG
>JASHRK010000103.1 GCA_030037405.1 Acidimicrobiales bacterium
ACCGAGGGCACGGTGATAGCGATCGATGGACGGCGGTATCGCCCGGTTGTGAAATGCGTTCATCGCGTAGATGAACAGCCCCAGAACAACGAGGCCGAGCACAACGTAAAGGAAGACCATGTCGCCTCCCTCTGACCTCCTCGACCGATGACTGAAGTTACTTTGCACCTCCTGTACCGCTTCCGGTACGCGGCCAGGCTTCGCGGGCCGAGGCGTGAACACGTCGCGGATCGCCCACTTCGTCGAGGTCGGTTTGCCTGCCCTGCCGTGCAACCGTTGAGCGACCAGATCGAACGCGGGCCAAGCGAGTCGGGCCCGTTCGGTCTCGGCGGGAGATCGCCTAGGATGTCGAGGTCATTGCAGCCGCATCGAGCGGGCTTCGTCCATGCGATGGGAAGCTGGGACCTGTGGTGCAGCTCGGAGTGCACGCCGGCCTGTCAAGCCGGAGGTCGCGGGTTCAAATCCCGTCAGGTCCGCCGCCGTCATGTCCGCCGGCGTGTGGGCTGAATAGGCTCATGGACATAACTAGGTCGGGTAGCTCAGTTGGTAGAGCGCGCGCCTGAAAAGCGCGAGGCCACCGGATCGATGCCGGTCCCGACCACGAGAGCAGTGGGGACGGACAGCCTCCCGGGTCCCTGTGAGGCGTAGGAGCTCGGCACCGGGGTCGGGTACCGGCCCGTGAGGCATGCGAAGCAGTAGCCGCCCCCGTCTTCTCCGGCACCGACGGCAGTCATCAGGTTCTCGAGAGTCAGGTACTCGAGCGAGTCCGCGCCCACATGGGCGTTGATCTCCGCCACGCTCGCCCGCGCCGCCAGCAGCTCGTCTCGAGACGGGGTGTCGATCCCGTAGTAGCACGGCCAGCCGAACGGCGGGGACGAGATCCTGAGATGAACCTCGGATGCCCCGGCCTCGCGCAGCATCCTCACGAGCTGGCGCGTCGTCGTGCCGCGCACGATCGAATCGTCCACCACGACCAGTCGCTTCCCGGCGATACTGGCATTGAGCGGGTTCAGCTTGCGCCGGACTCCGACGGCGCGAGCCTCCTGGGTGGGGGCGATGAAGGTCCGGCCGATGTAGCGGTTCTTCACCAGACCCTGCCCGAAGGGGATGCCGCTCGCGGCGGCGTACCCCTCTGCCGCCGAGACGCCCGAGTCGGGGACGCCGATCACGAGGTCCGCCTCGATCGGTTGCTGAGCGGCCAGGAGCTCGCCGAGGCGGCGGCGCACGCCATAGACCTCCCGGTTGACGAGGACGGAGTCGGGGCGGGCGAAGTACACGTACTCGAAGACGCACAGGTACGACTCGGCCCGCTCGCCGAAGGGCCAGGAGGACCGGGGCCCGTCGTCGTCCACGACGATCATCTCGCCAGGCTCGACCTCGCGCACCAGCTCTGCCTGGCAGATGTCGAGGGCGGGAGACTCCGACGCCACGACCCATCCCGTTCGAGACTCCCCGGCAGCGTCGTACTCGAGCCTGCCGAGACAGAGGGGTCTGAAACCGTGGGGATCGCGCACCGCGATCAGATGCTCGGCATTGAGCAACACGAAGGAGAAAGCGCCCTTCAGCTGCGGCAGCACGACCTCGAGCGCCGAGACGAGCTCGTCGTGGACCTTGCCGAGAGCACCGGGCCCCGCCGGCGGTTGAAAACCGTCTTCCTCGGGAGGGAAGCACTGTGCCAGGAGCTCGGCCACGAGCTCGCTGTCGGAGGTCAGCGCTCCGAGCATGCCCGACTCGACGGCGAGGGCTTCGGTGTTGGTGAGGTTCCCGTTGTGGCCGAGCGCGAAGCCGGCCGGACCGACGGAACGGTAGACAGGCTGAGCGTTGTGCCACGTACTGGGCCCGGTGGTCGAGTAGCGCGTATGCCCGACGGCGAGGTCGCCCACGAGCGAAGAGAGCGAGCGCTCGTCGAAGACCGACGAGACGAGGCCCATGTCCTTCAGGACCGTGATGGTCTCGCCGTCGCTCACCGCCATCCCGGCGGACTCCTGTCCGCGGTGCTGCAACGCGAAGAGCCCGTCGAAAGTCAGGCGGGCGACCGGGGCTCCCGGCGCATACACGCCGAAGACGCCACAGGCCTCCTTCACAGGAGCCATTCTGTCACCGAGGAGGTCGGGCCAGGAGTTACGCTGCCGAACCAGCTGACCCTGGGAGCGCCATGATCGACCTCCACACGCACTCGACATATTCGGACGGCTCCGACCAACCCGAGGTGCTCGTCGCCCTTGCCGCCCAAGCGGGCCTGACCGCCATGGCGCTCACCGACCACGACGGCCTCGCCGGCATCGCAGAGGCCCGCGCCGCCGCCAGCACCGAGGGGGTGGAGGTAGTGGCCGGTTGCGAGGTCTCGTGCCGTTTCTCGCCGGGGACGTTGCACATGCTCTGCTACTTCCTCGACCCCGAGGACGAAGGCGGCGCCCTGCAGCGGCAGCTCGAGGTCTTGCAAGACGACCGAGCCGATCGGAACGGAAAGCTCGCCGAGCGCCTGAGCGAGCTCGGGTTCCCGCTCACCCTCGCCGACGTCCGGGCCGAGGCAGGCGGGACGACGATAGGACGACCCCACTTTGCAGCCGCTCTCATGAAACTCGGCGCCGTCTCCTCACACCAGGAGGCATTCGACAAATGGCTGGGCAAGGGGCGGCCCGCGTACGTGCCGAAGGCGACCGTCTTCGCCGCAGACGTCATCGATCTCGTCCGGCGCTCCGGCGGCGTGGCCGTCCTCGCCCACCCGCGCTCGCTCGCCCTCAGCCTGCCAGAGCTCGACGGCACTCTCGCTGACCTTGCCGAGCTGGGACTCGGCGGTCTCGAATGCTGGTACGCCCGCTACACCGTCGAGGAGCGCCGCGAGCTCGCTGACATGGCGCGCCGGCATGGCCTCGTGGCGACGGGTGGCTCGGACTACCACGGGACCTTCAAGCCCGACCTCGCCCTCGGCACCGGTAGCGGCGACCTCGAGGTCCCGGACGACGTTCTCGCCGAGCTCAAGGCGCGGCGTCCATGACCTCGACGAGGGCCGGAGTGGCCGGAGATTCGGGGGGAGACGCGGGGGGAACTGCGGGGGGACACGTCGAAGCGCCGCTCTCGGAGCTCAGCCTGCACGAGAAGGTGAGGCTGCTCGCCGGACGAGACTTCTGGCACACTGAGGCGATCGAGAGGATCGGCCTCGGGTCGATCCACGTCTCGGATGGCCCCGTAGGGGTTCGGGGAGCGCGGACGGTCGGCACCACCTCGGTGTCCTTCCCGTGCGGGGTGGCGATCGGGGCCACCTTCGAGCCCGCTCTCGCCGCCGAGCTCGGCGACGCCCTCGCCGACGAGTGCCTCGACAAGGGGGTGCACGTCCTGCTCGGGCCGACGATCAACATCCAGCGACACCCTCTCGGAGGTCGCCACTTCGAGTGTTACTCCGAGGACCCGGTCCTCACGGCCGAGCTTGCCGTCGCCTACGTGCAGGGGCTGCAGGGGCGAGGGATAGGAGCGACCGTCAAGCACCTCGTCGCCAACGACACCGAGCACGAGAGGCACACCATCAGCTCCGACGTCGACGAGGAGGTTCTCAGGCGGCTCTATCTCTTCCCCTTCGAGCGAACCGTTCGCGAGGCGGGCAGCTGGGCCGTGATGACTTCCTACAACCGCTTGAACGGCACGTACGCGGCGGAGCACCGTTGGCTTGTCACC
>JASHRK010000009.1 GCA_030037405.1 Acidimicrobiales bacterium
GAGTCGAGAATTCGTTGTTCTTGAGCAGCCGGTGGAAGCTACGGGCGACGCTCCTCGCCACAGTGGGAGCGGTCGGCAGGTCGCTGTCGAGGAGAGCACGGATCGTGCCAAGGTTGTTGTAGACAAAGCCGCTGCTCGTGTTCCCGAGAGCGAGGCGAATCTGATCGACGCTCTCGTGGTTTTGCGTACGTCGCCAGACCTCGCCGAGCGCAGTATCATCGGACGCCAAAGCCTTCGCGTACTCCTCTCGAATCTCAGCGCCAGGGTTGGAGGTTGTCGACTGCGGGAGGCCAGGCTCCGCCATACCGATTGCTTATCAGATCGCGGGTGTTCGTCTCGTCAGAGCAACGAATGACTGAGTCGTCTTGAGACAACTTCCAGTAGTCACTGTGGTGATACAACACGTCGCCGCTCGTGATGGTGATAACAGGCCTCGCCCGGAGAGACCTACTGAGGAGGACGTAAGGTGCCAGATCTTGATCTCGACAGGTGCGAGGGAGTGCTCCTTGGCTTGGCCGCCGGCGACGCTCTCGGGGCGGGCTATGAGTTCGGTACTCCCCCGGCAGGTGATGCCGAGATGCGAGGAGGGGGCCTTGGCCATTGGGCACCCGGCGAGTGGACCGACGACACCCAGATGGCGATCTGCCTGGCCGAGGAGACAGCAACCGGATCGATAGAGCTCGAGGCGGTAGCGGGACGGTTTCTCGAGTGGTACCACTCTGGACCGGCCGATGTCGGCGTCCAGACGAGATCGGTGCTCTCTCGCTCGGCGAGCCCCGGCGAGGTGGCAACTCGGGCTGCCGAGTACGCAAGGGCCCAGCCTGACCGGAGCGCCGGCAACGGGAGCCTCATGAGAACCGCACCTATTGCGCTCTCCAGTATCGGCGCCGACGAGCGCCTCGGCGAGCTTGCCATGGCCGTCTCAGCCCTGACGCATGCTGACCCGCTCGCCGGCGAAGCCTGCGCACTGTGGTGTATCGCGATCGAGCGGGCGATCACTACAGGGACGCTGGAAGGCATCCGCGACGGGATCGACCTCCTACCGACGGATCGTCGCCCGTATTGGCGTGAGCGTATCGCCGAAGTCGAGGCGGGCCCCATGTCGCGTTTCTCCCCGAACGGTTTCGTCGTCTCGGCCCTGCAGGCGGCACTGTCGGCCATCTGGCACACGCCCGTGCCTGCGACGCAACCATGTCGACACCTACAGCACGCCTTGCACGCGGCCGTCGGGATCGGCGACGACACTGACACCGTCGCCGCCATCGCCGGTGGGCTCCTCGGCGCCGCCTGGGGAGCAAGCGCCGTGCCGGTGGAGTGGCGAGCGATCCTGCACGGCAAGCCAGGTACCTACCGGAAGAGCGACTACGCGAGCCAAGACCTCGTGCGGCTGGCTGTCCTGTCTGCATTCGGTGGTAGAGCCGATCCCGTCGGCTGGCCAGAGGCAGACGATCTACGGCCGTATTACAAGAGATGGCCGGACGTCATCGTGCAGCCGCTCGAGGAGGACGGAGGGGTTCTTCTCGCCAACTTCCAAGGTGCGCTGGAGACGCCAGCCGACGTGACAATCTCGCTCTGCCGGATGGGCCGACGACAGCTCGACTCGACGGCACACCCCGTCTGGATCGAGCTTGGGCTGCTCGACTCGTCGGCTGTGGCAGACAATCGCAACACCGAGTTCGTCCTTCACGATCTGGCACGGGCGATCGCAGGTTGGCGGGAGAGGAACAAGACGGTTCTCATCCACTGCGTGCAAGCCGAAAGAAGGACGCCAGCAGTGGCGGCCGCCTATCTCGCAGAACGATTCGGCGTGCCCGGAAGTGACGCCCTACAACGCGTCTGCGCGCAGCTACCTGCGGCTCTCGTGAACCCGGCGTTTGAGAAGGCACTCGAGGCGATCTGGCCGAGCGACTCCACGTGAGAGCCGCCGGCTACAACTCGTCCCGCGTTCCTGTCGATCAGTTGGGGGAGTGACTGATCAGCCTCGCGCCGGCCAGCACCAGCACAGACCAGCGTGAGCCGAGGATCAGGGTTCTGCTCGGCTCAAGTATTGCCTGACGTCGGCCGATGAAAGTGCAGGCTGCGAAGGGGACTAGCGTGACCGAACTCGTAGAGTCCGAGGGGGTCTCGGTGAAGCGCTGGCGACGCTTCCGGATGGACCGGCTGTACGTCAACGCGGGAGACGGTACTCGGATCGGCTGGGTCGACCTCATCAGCAACGAGAAGGTCATCGAGCAGCCTGCTCTCAGCCAGGTGTTCGAGGATGCACTGCGAGACTGGAGGACCAAGGGGGAGCAGGTCGCTTCGACGAGCCACCTGCAGGTTGTCAGAGGTCCCGAAGAGGTGGTGGACCGTGAGGGCCATTGTGTCGAGCAGGTGCCCGACGCCGGCGCTGTTGGCCACGACGAGACCGCCTGTCGAACTGATGTCTCGTCAACGAGAGCAGTCGAAGTCGAAGGCGAGGAAGTCGAAGCCGAAGGCGAGGAGGTCGCTCGCTGGGTGGATCTTTCGCAAACTACTGCTGGCGCGGCCGCCAGAGCACAGGCCGTCTCTCGCCGGCACGAGCGCCCCGTGTCCAGCTTCCTCGCCCGGCTCGTCGGACTTAACACTCGCGAGCGGGCTTGGCGGATGGGCGAAAAGGGGGAGGCGCTCGTCGCTCGTGAACTTGCCTTGCTCGGCCACGCCTGGCACGTGCTTCACGCCATCCCCGTCGGGCTAGAGGGCTCGGACATCGACCATGTCGTCATCGGCCCTCCTGGGGTCTTCGCGCTCAACGCAAAACACCACAAGAACGCCGCGATCTGGGTCGGAGGCGACGTGTTCATGGTCAACGGCCACCGCGAGCCCTACGTCCGCAACAGCCGCCACGAGGCGCAACGGGCGGGCAAGCTCCTCGCCAAGGCGTACCGCTCGGCCGTGGCGGTGACGGGAGTCATCGTGCCCGTGAACGCCGGCTCGTTCACGGTACGCGAGCAACCGAAGGACGTCCACGTCGTCAACCGCGCCCGGCTGGTCCGATGGTTGCGCACGTTGCCGCCCGCGCTCAATCAGATCGAGGTGGAGGGACTTTTCGAGCTAGCACGGCGGTCATCAACGTGGCACCCGATGTGACGACCTGAGAGGGGGTCAGAGGACCTTGGTCCCGTGCCCGTCGGCACTTACATCAACGCGTCGACCAGGGAGAACTTTTGGTCTGGAAGGCGGGATGGACGCGGGATGGACGCGGGGTGATTGAGGGCGGCGGTCGGGCGCCGCGCCGGCCATGCCACAATGGGGGTCGTGAGCAGGGTCGTCCACGTCCCGTACAGCATCTCCCAGGACGAGGATGCGATCTGGTGCGCGTCCGCGCAGCTCGGGCCCGGTGTCGGGGCGGTGGGTGACGGTCCGACCGAGGAGGCAGCCGTGGAGGACCTCCGAGCCGCTCTCGAAGCGTTGCTGGCCGAGACCGGACCGCCACCGGAGCTGACGCTCACGCTCGACGTCGCCTGATGGCCGGGTCGCTCCCGGTCCTGCCTGGGACACAGGTGGTGAAGGCCCTTGAACGGGCCGGGTTCACGGTCACCCGGGTGAGCGGCAGCCATCACGTCATGCGCCACGCCGACGGCCGCACCGTCGTGGTGCCGGTGCATGCGGGTAGCGACATGCCGAAGGGTACTCTCCGCAACATCCTTGGGATCATTGGCATGTCGGTCGAGGAGCTGCGCAGTCTCCTCTGACCTCCAATGGTGGGTCGGTTGCGCTGCGGCTACCTGCTTTCCTGTGACCACGAGGCGTTCCTACATGTTCCGAGCTGCCGGTAGCTCCATGGTGCGGATGGGCGTGGACGTGAAGACGGCTCAGGCTCGGCTCGGCCACTCTGACCCGCGGCGGACACTCGGCATCTACGCGCAGGCCATGACCAACGCCGGCCGGGCCGCCGCCGAACTCCTGGGCG
>JASHRK010000104.1 GCA_030037405.1 Acidimicrobiales bacterium
GGTGATGGGCAACATCCGGGTTGGCGTCTATAGACGGATGAGCCGGCCTACCTCGCGACACCGGCGAGAAAGGGCCCGGGCCCGGCGTCGTGATGATCCATTACACGCTCGGGGAAAGCTCCGACGTTCGTAGCCGGGCTCGGACCACGTTGATGATCACTGGCCGAAGCTGGGCTCGACATCTCAGCTGAAGGCCCAAGTTTCCTCGTTGACGGGATGGCTGCGAGCGCGGCTACTCGACTTCGGTCACGCCGGTAGAGGAGGTAAGCGCCGGCATTCGCCGCTTGCCGCCTGTGCATGATAATGGTATTATTATCTGACGCCTCGGACGTCGTGGCACGTGGAGTTCCATGACGCCTGCGAGGCTGGGCAGACGGGCTTGACCCGCAGGACGCCGAGGCGCTCGTCGCGGCGATACACATACTGCGTTACCAGGGTCCGAACCTCGGGCGACCCCTGGTCGACACGGTCAAGGTGCAGCACGTTCAGCAACATGAAGGAGCTGCGGCCAGGGTCGACCGGCCGCACTGAGATCCGAGTGCTCTTCGCCTTCGACAGGAAGCGGAGGGCGATCCTGCTCCTTGGCGGCGACAAGAGCGACGACTGGGATGGCTGGTACAAGGAGAATATTCCGGTCGCTGATGGTCGCTTCGAGGAACACCAGGCAAAGTTCGATGGACAACAGTCGACCGCTCGAGCTCAAAAGCGAGCAGGCGGCACAACGAAGAGCAAGACAGGGAAGGGTAAGAGACGATGAGTCTGAAGACCTGGGAGGAGAAGGTGCTCCGGGAGCCCGGTGCTCCCGAGCGTGTTCGCGAGATCGAAGAGGAGCTACGGCTCGCGGCTGGGTTGACGGCGCTGAGGGAGCAGGCGGGACTTTCGCAACGAGACGTCGCCAAGCTCATCGGAGTGTCCCAGCCGCGGGTGGCCGCCATCGAGCGGTCGCGCAACGTGACCATCGATGTCTTGGATCAGTACGTAAAGGCTCTTGGCGGCGTGCTCGAAATTAGCGTTGTCAGGGGCTCGAAGAAGGTCCCGCTGCTTGCGAGCGCGCCAACGAAGCGTGCAGCTCAGACAGCCACACCATCTCGCCGCGCCGTCGCGGTGTCTGCCCGAACCAAGGCCCAGCCGAGGTCGAGCGTAGGCGTCACGAGTCGCTCAAAGCTGGTACGTCAGCGGGCGGCCGTCCCTCAGAGGAAACGTTGATCCTTGACAGCGATGGCTGTCCAACAACGACAACCTCCAGCTCAGCAGGGATGATTGAGCCTCGAACATGGTGCGCGTGGTACAGAATCCTGTGGTTTACCACGAAATACGCACATGCCACATTCGATAGCGGTAAGCGACAGTCATCTATAGTGAGTTGAAAACGCCGATTATACGGCATGTATTGACAAAGATATAGATAGTAAAGGCGGCTCTCATTTGCTTGCCAAGGCGAGGGCCGCGGGTTCGAGTCCCGTCGCCCGCTCCAAAAACGTCGGGACTACTCGGGTTCCTGTGGGTCCCTCGGGCCGGGCTGTTCAAAATCCAGACGCGTCCGTCTCGATCGCCGTAGCTGCACTTGAAGCCGTAGCGCGCTGAACACAGACCCGGACGGGAGCTGTGGTACATCTTCCAAGCTGCCTGCCGTCACCGGTTCTGTCCCTGGTGCTGCTGAGGCATCGAATGCGCCGAGCCCACCAGCTAGCGCTTTGGCTCGCACAGCAAGAAGCGGGCGCCGGCGGGGTCGGCGACGCGGGCGACCCGCCCGAGCCCGCCCTCCTCGGCGGGAGTGAGCACCGTTCCCCCGAGGGCGAGCACCTCTTCGATCGAGGCGTCGATGTCGTCGGCCTGCCAGAAGACCCACCATGCCGGCTTTTCGCCTTGCGCCAGCTTCTCGACCTCGTCGCCAATGCCGGCGAGGGGGCGGTCCGTCTCGGGGTCCATGTAGCCGGCGTAGTGGTGCCCGTCCTCCGTCGCCTCCTCGAGCGGGTTCCAGGCAAACGCCTGCCGGTAAAAGTCGACTGCGCCTCCGTAGTCGTGGGTGTCAAAGGCGAAGAAGATCGGAGCGCCGTGCTCGTTGATCACCGTGAAGCCTGGGAAGCTGCCGGGCTGCCAGACACCGATGACGAGTCCCTGCGGGTCGGTGATCACCGCCTGGACACCGAGGTCCGCGACCGCCATCGCCGGCACCTGCAGCGTCGCGCCCTGCTCGGTGGCGAGCCTCAGCGTCGCGTCGATGTCGTCCGAGGCGAGGTACGGCTTCCAGGTATCGTCGGCGCGCATCTCGCCCATGTCGCCCATCGCGCCGGCGACCGGCACGCCTTCTCTGGTGAACATGAAGTAGCCGCCGTAGTCGGGGCTCGGCTGCTCCGCCACCCAGCCGAACAGCTCGGCGTAGAAACGGCGGCTCCCCTTGACGTCGGAAGTCCACAGCTCGACCCAACACGGTGCCCCTTTCGGGGCGGACTCTCGCCTTGTCATCGCTACTCCTCGTCGGTCAGAAGCCCGTCGTTGTGGAGACGGAAGGCGCCAGCTGATCTCATCGGTCGCAGCCGACCTCCACCAAGATACGACCGTCGGGTTGCCGCAGCCGAGGCTGGCGAGAACCGCCGTTTCTGGCATCTCTTCGCCCTCGGCGTCTCGGTCACTCCCCGAGCAGCCGGCGCAAGAGGGCGAGGCGCTCCGGCACGACGCTCCACCAAATCCATCTGCCCCGTCGTTCCCCTGTGATGAGCCCCGCCTCGGCGAGGACCTTGGTGTGGTGAGAGACCGTCGGCTGGCTCTTGCCGAGGGGCTCCTCCAGGTGGCAGCTGCAGACCTCGCCCTGGGCGGCGACGAGCGACAGGAGCCGAAGGCGGACCGGGTCGCCGAGCGCCCCGAAGACGGGAGCCAGCTCGCTCGCGTCGGCGACGGAGATCGACGCCTTCGTGAGAGGCGCGCAGCAGCCGGCGCTGAGCGAGTCCTCGGCGGCGCTGCGGCTGGCCAGTCGTGACGGCATCGAGCCTCCCATTGACAGCTGTCGATATGACGATCATACTTCTATCGACACTCGTAAATGTATCGGAGGATGTCAAGTGTCCCGCCTGCAACTCGCCCTCAACGTGTCCGACCTTCATGAGGCCATCGAGTTCTACTCGAAGCTCTTCGCCACCGAGCCGGCCAAGCTCCGTCCCGGCTACGCCAACTTCGCCGTCACCGAGCCTCCCTTGAAGCTGGTCCTCGTCGAGACACCCAAGGCGCGCGGCCAAGGCGTCTCGGGTGCGCTCAACCACCTCGGCGTCGAAGTGTTCTCGACCGACGAGGTCGTCGCGGCGACCGCGCGCCTGCAGGAAGAGGGCCTTGCCACCAGCATCCAAGAAGAGACGACATGCTGCTATGCCGTCCAGGACAAGGTGTGGGTCAACGACCCCGACGGCGTTTCGTGGGAGGTGTACACGGTGCTCGCCGACGCTCCCGCCGACAGCGCGCTCGAGGGCGACGGCAGCTGCTGTGCCGCGGAGCAGGACAACGCCGAACCGGCCACCGTCGCACAGTGCTGCTGAGCGGCGACAGCGACGAGAGGACGAGCTGAGTGGACCGCGCCGTCCTCTGGCGCCG
>JASHRK010000105.1 GCA_030037405.1 Acidimicrobiales bacterium
GTCGCCTCCCCGCCGGCGGTGCTCAAGATCTTCAGCACCCAGAAGAGAAGGAGGATCTCAGGGACCTTGGAAGCGACCGGCGCCGGGAAGATGCGGCCGATCAGCGGCACCTGGCCGGCTGCCGGCACCGGGCGGGCGAGCGGGGTCCGCGACGACCGACGGTTGTGACTGACGGACTCCATGTCGGAGATACCTCCCTCGCAGACCCTGCAGAGAATAGAAGCTCGCCGGGCCGTAGATAAGGCACGTCGCCCACCTGTGCCGGCGCCGCGGTGGCCAAGCGGCGATGTCGACGCGAAGGGGTGCTCGACGGTCTCAAGATATGTGACCGCACATGCGGAGCTGGTTTCTGAACCGATCGAAGGGGGGGCCGGTTTGGACGAGGACGAGGACGAGGAGGCCTTCAGGCAGTTCGTCCTCGCAGTCGAGCCGCGACTCCGCCGCGCCCTCGTCGCCGCCTACGGCGTCGAACGCGGTAGAGAGGCGACGGCGGAGGCCCTCGGGTGGGCCTGGGAGCACCGCGATCGCCTCGGAGACATCAAGAACCCGGTCGCATACCTGTATCGGGTGGGCCAGAGCCGCTCGCGACGTCGGCGACGACGGGTGCTCTACGAGCGGTCGGCGCTCACCGAGAGAGCGGTCGAGCCGGGCCTCGACCAAGCCCTCGCCTCGCTCCCAGAGCGTCAACGGGTCGCTGCGTTTCTGATCTACGGCAACGACTGGACCCCGTCGGAGGTCGCGGAGCTTCTCGGCATCGACGTCTCGACGGTGAACACCCACCTCGCAAGGGCATTGGCCCGGCTCAGAGCAGCGATCCAGGGAGGTTCCGATGAGCACACCTGACGACGAGCTACGCCACCGGCTTGCCGGGATCCTCGACAGGGCGGCTCCTGTCTCTTTCGAGGAGGTCGTGAGGCATCCCGGCGGCGCCCGGCGAGAAGCCATCTCCCGCTGGCGGCTCATGGCGTCGCTCGTCCTCGTGCTGGTTCTGGTGGGAGCCGGTGTGGCGGCTGCAGTAGCTGGTGGTGGCCGGCGCACGCCGCCGGTCACCACCAAAGTCAGGAGCACGAGCAGGTCACACGCCGGCGGCACGGCGAGCACCCACGCTCTCGACGGTCCGGCGGCACTGGTCGCAAGCGGTCCGGACCTCTTCGTGGCAAACGAGAGCGACAACTCGGTCACCGAGCTGAAAGCGGCGACAGGGGCGCTCGTCCGCGTGATCAGGGGCTCCAGGTACCACTTCAACGGGCCGCGCGCCTTGGCGGTGAACGGTCCTGACCTCTTCGTGGCGAACGGCGAGATCGGGTCCGTCACCTCCTCCACCGGTCGGTCCGTCACCGAGGTGAGCACTGCGACAGGGGCGCTCGTCCGCGTCATCTCGGGACCCGCCTACAAGTTCGAGTGCCCGTCGGCCTTGGCCGTGAGCGGCCCGGACCTCTTCGTCGCCAACTGGTGCAACAACTCCCTCACCGAGCTGAAGACCACGACGGGGGCGCTCGTCCGCGTGATCTCCGGCCCCTCCTACGACCTCAGCCTGCCGCACGCCCTGGCCGTGAGCGGTCCTGACCTCTTCGTGGCGAGCCCTGGCGACCCCGCCATCGCAGTCAGCACCTCGCTCACCGAGGTGGGCACCGCCAGCGGAGCGCTCGTCCGCCTGATCTCGGGAACCTCTTACGAGATCGACAGCCCATGGGCCCTGGCAACGAGCGGGCCGAACCTCTTCATCGCCAACTACGCCTACTCCGTCGCCCACCAGTCCGTCACGGAGGTGAACACGGCCACCGGAGGGCTCGTCCGCGTCATCTCGGGAGCCTCTTACGACTTCGACTGCCCGTCCGCCTTGGCCGTGAGCGGCCCCAACCTCTTCGTCGCCAACTGCGCCGGCAACTCGCTCACCGAGGTGAGCATCGCCACCGGCAAGCTCGTGCGTGTCATAAGGGCCTCCGCCTACGACTTCGATGACCCGGAGGCCATGGCCGTGAGAGGAGGCGACCTCTTCGTGGCGAACGAGAAAGGGGACTCCGTCACCGAGGTGAGCACCGCCACCGGAGGGCTCGTGCGTGTTGTCACCTCGGCTGTCGCATCACCGGGCCGGACCGTCGTGTTGTCCGGTGACGCCGTCGGCTCCGTCCGCTTCGGCGAGTCGCAACGAGACACCGCAACTGGCCTGAGACGACTGATCGGCGCCACGGAGGGCGGAGTGCGCAGTGACACAGGGAACTGCACGGTCGACGCCGTGCTTCTCTGGAGCAACTTCTCGGCGTACTTCCTGCGGGGCCGCTTCGTCGGCTACGAGACGGGCGACTCTTTCAGCGACAAGCGGCAACCGACCTTCAACGGGAAGACGGCGAAGGGCCTTCGCATCGGAGACACCTTGGCCGAGGCGGAGAAACTCTACCCCGGTCGTGTCACGACCCGTGGCGAGAACGGCGGCGTCTACGCGATCAAGACCACCACGGGCACGATCCGTGGCTACCTCTCGGCGGAGGTCTCGAACCCGGCCAGCAAGGTCGAGATCACATCCATCTCGGCGGGGTCTGTCGGCTGCCCCGCTGCGTCACCGGGCTGAGGGTCCGGCGGGCGACCGCGCGGGAGGTGCCGGAGGTGCCGCAGGTGCCGGCCGGCTGAGCCGGAGGCACGCGCCGGCCCGGGGGCAGCGAGATCCGATGACCGCA
>JASHRK010000106.1 GCA_030037405.1 Acidimicrobiales bacterium
AGGTGGACGTGCCCGTGGCCGCCTACCAGGTGAGCGGCGAGTACGCCATGGTGCAAGCCGCCGCCGCCAAGGGGTGGATCGACGGCGAGGCCGTCATGATCGAGCAGCTGACTGCGATCAAGAGAGCCGGGGCGTCTTTCATCCTCACCTACTTCTCGGCTGCCGCCGCCGAGCTCCTCGGTGGGTGACGAGGGGCGCCCGAGGGCCGAGGCGCTCTTCGAGCGGGCGCGGCAGGTCATTCCCGGAGGGGTCAACTCGCCGGTGCGGGCCTTCGGGTCCGTCGGGGGCTCTCCCTACTTCGTCCGTTCGGGCTCCGGCGCTTACGTCACCGACGAGGACGGCAACGTCTACCTGGACTACGTCCAGAGCTGGGGTGCCTCGATACTCGGCCACGCCCACCCACCCGTCACGGCGGCTCTCCGGCGGGCGGTAGAGCTGGGCACCAGCTACGGAGCGCCGACCGCGGGCGAGGTGCTCCTGGCCGAGGCGATCTCTCGTGCCGTACCAGGCTGCGAGCAGGTCCGCCTCGTCTCCTCGGGCACCGAGGCGACGATGACGGCGATCCGGCTGGCGCGAGGAGTCACCGGACGCTCGAGGATCGTCAAGTTCGCCGGGTGCTACCACGGGCACAGCGACGGCCTCCTCGCCGCGGGCGGGAGCGGCGTGGCGACGCTCGGTCTCCCCGGCTCGGCAGGAGTCCCTCCCGCCCTCGTCGCCGAGGCGCTCGTCGGGCCGTACAACGCCGTACCCGAGATCGGCGAGGACGTGGCGTGCGTCATCGTGGAGCCGGTGGCGGCGAACATGGGGCTCGTGCCGCCTGCCGAGGGCTACCTGGGGCGGCTTCGTGCGGAGTGCGACCGTGCCGGGGCACTCCTCGTCTTCGACGAGGTGATAACGGGCTTTCGCGTCACTCGGGGAAGCATCGCCGGGCTCGTCGGCGTCCAGCCGGACATCTGGACCTTCGGGAAGGTGATAGGCGGCGGGCTTCCCCTCGCCGCCCTCGGGTCGAGCCGGGAGATCATGGAGCACCTGGCGCCGACGGGCCCCGTCTACCAGGCCGGCACCCTCTCGGGGAACCCCCTTGCGACGGCGGCCGGCCTCGCCGTGCTCGACGAGCTCGACGGCGCGGCTTACGACCGCCTCGCCGCCACCGTCGCTTGCCTAGCCGAGGGCTTACGGGCCGCCGTCGAGTCCGCCGGGCTGCCGGTGCAGGTTCCCGTCTACCGGACCCTCTTCGGGCTCTTCTTCACAGACTCCCCTGTGACCGACTACGAGGGGGCGCAACGGGCCGCCCAGAGCGGCATCTACGCGCCGTTCTTCCAGGCGATGCTACGGCGCGGGATCGCACTGGCGCCGAGCCCCTACGAGGTCGCCTTCTGCTCGATGGCCCACTCCGAGCGTGACGTCGAACGTACTGTCGCCGCCGCCGGCGAGGCAGCCGCCGAGGTCACGGCACAGCGGTGACGGCGTCGCGCAGCTCCGCCAGCTTCGAGGCCCCGGCAAGGGCGCGGTAGAGGGCTTCCGGAGGCCCGGCCAGCTCCGGGCGGGTCAGGTTAGCCATTATCCGGAGCATCCACTCCATGACGGGTCGCACGTACATGCCCGTTCCGACGCAGGGACGCATCACTCTCGGGTTGCTTATCACCTTCACGAAGGCGCGGGCGACGGCGTAGTAGCGCCCGTACTCCTGCTGGAGCCGGTCCTCGTAGGCCCGGAGGAGGGCGAGATCCCCCGAGTCGAGTGCCTCGGCGGCGACCTCCGCCGCCATCCGGCCCGTCTCGTAGCCGTAGCCGATGCCCTCCCCGTTGAAGGGGTTGATCGACCCGGCGGCATCGCCGACCACGAGCCAATCCGGGCCGGCGCGGGGCCCGACGGCGAGACCCATGGGGAGCCTGCCTCCTGTCGGGGGGCCGAGGGAGGTCGTGGGCGAAAGCCCCCACGACCTCGGCGCATAGGCGACGAACTGCTCGAGGAGCTTCGTCGTGTTGACGCCCTTCCAGCGCGCCGAGGTGGAGAGGAGCCCGATCCCGGCGTTCACGCGGCCGTCGCCGAGCGGGAAGATCCAGCCGTAGCCAGGGACGACGTTGCCGCCGGAGTCGCGGATGTCGAGATGCGACTCGATGAAGAGGTCGTCGTGGCGGGGAGAGGAGAAGTAGCCGCGAATGGCCATTCCCTGGGGCCACCGCTTGACCCGCTCGGTGCCGAGCGCCCGTCCGACGCGGGTGAGGGAGCCGTCGGCGACGACCACGACCCGGGCCGAGACGGCGGAGATACTTCCCCTATCGCGGTCGAGCACCCGAGCGCCGCGGGCGGGTCTTCTCCCGCCCCCCTCAGCGGAGGACAGGGGCTCTACCGCCTCCGCGTTCTGCCACAGCTCGGCTCCGGCCTTGACGGCGTTCTCGGCCACGAGCCCGTCGAGGTCGTGGCGGGTGATGGTGTAGCCGTAGGACGGGAACTCCGGATGCTCGGGCCAGGCCATCTCGAGGGCCCGACCGAAGGCGACGGAGCGCAGTCCCTGGTAGCGGTGGTACGAGGCGGAGAGCTCGGGTTCCACTCCCATCTCTGCCAGCTGGCGAACAGCGCGGGGCGTGAGGCCGTCGCCGCAAGTTTTTGCGCGGGGGAAGCGTTTCTTCTCGACTACGACGACGTCGAGCCCCTCCCGGGCGAGCCAGTAGGCGGCTGCGCTCCCCGAGGGGCCCGCTCCGACGACGAGGACGTCGCAGGAGCGTTCGGGGGGGCGCGGCGGCTCCAGGGACGAGGGTTTGCCCACGCCACGAGTGTAAGGGGCAGAGGGCCGGTAGCGGTTGAGGTTGCGGCCCGTCCCGGCGTGCAATCTCAACCACCCCACTGACGGGCTGCCTGTCCCCGCCGATGTGACCACGTGCACAAGGGCGTGCTAGAACCGCTCGGAGACCCATGGGAAGCCTCGACAGTTACCTACCGATCTTCCTGATGACAGCGCTCGGCATCGTCTTTGCCGCGCTCTCGTTCGTGGCCTCGAGGATGCTTGCCCCCAGGCGCCCCCACGCGGCAAAGGAGGCTCCCTACGAGTGCGGGATCGTGCCGGCGAAGGAACCGGCGAACCGCTTCCCCGTCCGCTTCTACCTGGTGGCGATGATCTTCATCATCTTCGACATCGAGATCATCTTCCTCTTCCCATGGGCGATCGTCTTCGGAGAGCTCCACACCTTCGGTCTCGTCGAGATCCTCGTCTTCGCGGCGGCGATCTTCGTCTCGTTCGTCTACCTCATCGCCAACGGCGCCCTCGACTGGGGGCCGATGAAGAGAGTGCAGCCGCTGCCGGGGGAGGAGCTCCGGACGAGCAGGTCGACCGTGCGGCGCCTCGGCCCTCGGCGAGACGAGGCGGCTTGAGAGGCAGGATGGGACTCGATGGGCCTTGACGACCTGAACCACAACTTCCTCACCGGGACGTTGGAGGAGCTCGTGAAGTGGGCGCGGCGCTCGAGCGTCTGGCCCGCCACCTTCGGCCTCGCCTGCTGCGCGATCGAGATGATGGCGGCTGGTGCCGCCGATTTCGACCTCGCCAGGTTCGGGATGGAGGTGTTCCGGGCCTCGCCCCGCCAGGCCGACCTCATGGTCGTGGCCGGGCGGGTCTCGCAGAAGATGGCTCCCGTCCTCCGCCAGGTGTACGACCAGATGATGGAGCCGAAGTGGGTCATCTCGATGGGCGTCTGCGCCTCGACGGGCGGGATGTTCAACAACTACGCCATCGTCCAGGGCGTCGACCAGATCGTCCCGGTCGACGTCTACGCCCCCGGTTGCCCGCCCGGGCCGCAGACCCTCATCCACGCCATCCTGACGCTGCACGAGAAGATCCGTACGGGCGCGATCACCCGCCGCCGATCAGACGGCACGGGCGCCGGCATCCAGATCTCCGAGGAGGTTCCTGGCTGGGTGCAGCCGAGGCCACGCCCGGTGCACGTCGGGACGCCGAGATGACTCCGTTGCGGGCGGTGACGGCGAGGTGACAGCCACGCTGGCGGAGCTGGCGGAGGTGGCGGGCGAGGCACCCGAGCTCGCGGCCGCGCCCGAGCTCTCGGACGTGGCCGCAGCCCTTCCCCGAGGTGAGCTCGTCCTCTTCCCGACCCGCGAGCAGTACCTCCCGGCGTGCACCGCCTTGAAGGCGCGCTCGTTCGTCATGTGCGCCGACCTGTGCGCCGTCGACTACCTCGGCCACCTCGACCGCGAGCTTCCAGAGGGCGTCCAGCCCGAACGCTTCGAGGTCGTCCTCAGCCTTCTCTCCATGGAGATGGCACGCCGGGTGCGGGCGAGAGTGCAGGTGGGCGAGAGCGACCCGAGGCTCCCGTCGCTCTTCGACCTCTACCCCGGGACCGAGGCGATGGAGCGAGAGGCCTTCGACATGTTCGGGATACGTTTCGAGGGGCACCCCGACCTGACGCGCATCCTCATGCCCGAGGACTGGGAGGGCCATCCCCTCCGCAAGGACTTCTCCCACGGGCGGGTACCCGTGCAGTTCAAGGAAGCGCCCGGCCCGAGGTGAGCCGATGAGGAGCCGGTCATGAGCGACAAGACGGCCACGGGGGACCTCGACGCGATGTTCGTCAGGGAGACCTCCGAGGGTGCCCAGGAGCTCGGGGAGCTCTCGGCCGACGACCTCTCCGGCGGCGTCCTGCGCCTCCCCGAGGGGTTCACGCTCGACCCGGGAGACGTCGACGTCGAGTTCGGCGACGACGAGACGATGATCATCAACATGGGCCCGCAGCACCCGTCGACCCACGGGGTGCTCCGGATCATGCTCGAGCTGGAGGGGGAGAAGGTGCTCCGCTCCAAGCCCGTCATCGGCTACCTGCACACGGGGATGGAGAAGACGGGCGAGGACCTCACCTACGTCCAGGGCGCCACGAACGTGACCCGGATGGACTACCTCTCACCCCTGCACAACGAGCTCGTCTACTCCCTTGCCGTCGAGGAGCTCCTCGGCATAGAGGTGCCTCCCCGGGCGACGTGGATCCGGATGCTCATGTGCGAG
>JASHRK010000107.1 GCA_030037405.1 Acidimicrobiales bacterium
AGGCAGGGGTCTGCTCTGTCCCCTGCCCGAGCGGGTTGTCCCCGAAAAGCCAGGCGACGAGTCCGCGGTCCACTCCCCGGCTCGCCCCCAGCACCGTAGCCCCGCGGTCGTTGGCGTCGACGACGGCCACACCGAGAGAGCCTCCCGTCTCTTCCGAAAGCCGCCGCGCGATGCGCTCGCTGACCCCGTCGGGATCCTCGGGCGGCAGCTTGGCGTGGCTGTCCGAGGGCGGGAGGGTGCCCGCCGTCGGCCCGTCGATGGCGGCGACCCTCGCCCCCGCTATGCGGTAGAAGTCGCCCCGCCGCCCGATCGCCCTGCTCGCTCCCCCGATGACGGCAGCGGCGAGGATGCGGCGGGAGCCCGCCTCGTCGATGGCAAGCTGCATCGTCTCGGGGATCCCGAGACCGATCCCGGCCGGCGTCCGTGCCACGAACCTGCTGAGGCTACGGGCGAGGAGCCCCGCCTCGATCTCGGTGACCGGAAAGGAACGCCCCTGCGCCACGGCGACCGCCTTCTCCGAGATGGCGACGATGTCTCCTGGCTGGAGACCGAGCCTGCCACCGCTCACGGACAGGACGGAGTCTTCGACGATACGATCGAGATCGTCCCCGGGGCCGATCTTCGGGGTCCTCACCGGCGCCCTCCCGTAGACGCGGCGGCCGTCCGGCCCGCAGCAGAGCACGTGTCGACCCGGATTTGCCTGCACGCCCGTCCACAACGAGGCTTCGCCGCCGCAGATGGAGGCCGCCTCGGCGTCACCCGCCGCCTGCAGGGAACGGCTCGGCCGCCGGCCCCCTGGGGAGAGGGGCACCGGTCCGTGGAACACCCGTAGCCAGACCTCGGCGTTGAGGACTCGCCAGAAGAAGCTCGACTCCTCGAGCTCTCCGTCGCAGACGGCCCGAAAGGCCCGCGCCACCGAAGGCCCGTCCCAATAGGGCCGGGAACAGAACGAGGGCGACCTCAAGATTCCCTGCACGACCGCCCGCTCCTTGCGCAGCCAGCGCATCTCCGGCGTCGTGAACCCGATCTTCTTCCGCCTGAGGCGCACGGCATCGGGGACGAGGCCGGCAATGGCATCGCGGAAGACCGCCCTGCTCCAGCCGTCCCTGATGATGGCGTTCTCGGGGAGCGAGAGAACGAGCTCCACCAGCTCCTGGTCGAGCAGCGGTGGCCGGCTCTCGATCGAGAAGGCCATGGAGTTCCTGTCCTCGTAGCGAAGCAGCGAAGGAAGCGAGTAACGCGTGAGGTCCTCCGCCAGGCGTGTCTTCAACTTCGCCTCCGACCTCGTGTCGGCCGCCCGGGCAGCACGGACGCGGGCAGGATCGCCGAGGAGGCGCCGGCAGTAGACCGTCGGATCGACGGCTCGCCGGCGGTCCCCGAGCTTTCGTCGCAGGACCGGGGAGAGGACATCACGGGCAGCAGCAGCTTCGCGGGCGAGCAGCTCGAGCCGCCCCTCCCGGGCAAGCTGGCGCAGGTAGACGTAGTGGTAGGGCACGTAGCCGGCAAGCAGCTCGTCCCCACCTTGGCCGTCCAAGAGGACCTTCGCCTTGCCGTGGGCGAGCCTCATCACGGCGTACTGGGCGTACGGGCCTGAGGAGACCATCGGCTCGTCCTGGTGCCACACGAGCTGCGGGAAGTCCTCGAAGAACTCGCCAGAGTCCGGGCGTACGAAGTCGCTCGCCGCCCCCGATGCCTCGAGCACCGGCCGGATGTAGACCTGCTCGTCTATCGGGTCCCCGTCGAACACCGCCGAGAACGTCCGCAGCTGTCGCCCCATCGAGGCGGAGTCGGGCGCGCCCTCGGCGAGCAACCTCGCCATCATGCAGACGATGGAAGAGGAGTCCAGGCCGCCCGACAGGCAGGTCCCGACGGTGACGTCGGCGACAAGACGGCGCTGCACGGCTCGTTCGAAGGTGGCGCGGAAGGTCTCGGGACCGGCGTCCCCCACCGTGGACAGGCGCGGCTCCCAGTAACGATGGTGACGGCGGTCGAATCGTGCTGTCTCTCGTCCTTCACGGTCGATCTCGGCGCCGGCGGCGCCCCCTCCGGCGGCTTCAGCGCCCGCCGCGCCGGCTTCACGGCTTCCCGCGCCGGTTGCAGCGCCCCACTCCGGCGTGAGGCTTACCGTCACAACCGTGGCCGGAGCCACCTGGCGGACACCGCGAAAGAGCGTGCGGTCGTCGTGATCGTGCAGCCCGAGCAGCAGATAGTCCGCCAGACGCTGCTCGTCCACCTCGGGCACGAGCTCGTGCGCGGCGAAGAGCGCCTTTATCTCCGAGGCGAAGAGAAGCCGGTTGCCCGCCTCGGCGAGGTAGAGGGGTTTGATCCCGAGGTGGTCCCGTGCGAGCACGAGCGTGCCCGCCCGCTCGTCCAGGATGGCGAAGGCCCACATACCGTTGAAGCGCTCCACGCACGAGGCGCCCCAGGTGTCGTAGGCCTGCAGCACGACCTCGGAGTCGCAGTGAGTCGAGAACTCCCGCCCGAGCGCCTCGAGCTCGCTCCTCAGCTCCCGGAAGTTGTAGACCTCGCCGTTGTAGACGAGGTGCCGGTCTCCTGCGGAGTTCGAGACCGGCTGGCGACCATGCTCAAGATCGATGACGGCGAGACGACGGTGGCCGAGGCTCGCTGCGGCCGTCTCGTGGAACGTCTCGTCGTCAGGACCGCGGTGAGCTATCCGCTCGGTCATAGCGGCAAGAAGCGTCTGGTCAGGTGGGCCGATGAAGCCGGCGATCCCGCACATCGAGAGAGAACTTAGGCGAGCGGTGCATGCCCCGAGGAGCTTCCGTGCAGAGCCGAGGAAAGCTCCAGCCGGAACGACATCGAAAGAGACGGCCGGAGCTCGGAGACGGCCAGACATGAAAGAAGGGGCCGGTGGGGGGATACCGGCCCCTTCTGGAGACTCGACAGGGCCGGAGGGGGGTTCCGTAGACGCCCTGTGGTCTTGCTAGCTACAGTTTGCGCCTCTCCGGGCTATCTGTCAAACATATCCTGTTGATAGTTGATATCGTTTCTTTCGATGGACCTTCGCCAACTCGGAGCACTCGTGGCAATAGCCGACCACGGCTCGTTCTCCGCTGCCGCAGACGCACTCTCCACCGTCCAGTCCAACATATCGACCCATGTCATGAAGCTCGAGCGAGAGCTCAACACGGTTCTCGTCGATCGCGCCTCCGGCGAGCTGACGGAAACGGGCAGCCTCGTCGTCGCCCGGGCACGGCGAGCGCGGGCCGAGCTCGACGCTCTCATGTCGGACTTGCTCGCAATGCAGCACGACGTCGCCGGAACGGTCCGCATCGGCATCATCGGCACGACTGCCCGCTGGCTCGTGCCCCAGCTGCTCGACGTCCTCCCCGGCCGATTCCCCCTCTTGACCCTCATCTTCGTCGAATCGACGACAGTCGCTCTCGACAACCAGCTCAGCTCTGGCGAGGTCGACATCGCCGTGTTGAACGTCCCCCATTCGGTCGGCGACCTCTCCCTCACCCCGCTTTTCGAGGAGGAGCTCGTCCTCGTGGCCGACCGCACCCACCCGCTCGCCGCCGCCGAGGAGATCGGGGTTGCCGACCTCGTCGGCGTACCCCTCCTGTTGCCGTGCGTTGGCACAGCGTTT
>JASHRK010000108.1 GCA_030037405.1 Acidimicrobiales bacterium
GCCGTCGACGGTGGCGGCGAGCGTGAAGTCACCGGCCGCCCCGGCGGTGCCGCAGGTGCCGGGCGTGATGACGCCGTCGACGGCGGTCACCACACCGCTCACGTGTGTGCTCGGAGGCGGGGTGATCGAGACCTTGGTCGCCGTGAGGCCGCCGGAGGACGACGTTCCCGTCGCCGAGACCTGAGAGCCGACGCAGACGTCGGCGAAGGACGGTGAGGGGACCGCAGGGTCCTTGAATGTCGTCGTGGCCGTCACGTCGACCGTCGCCGCATAGCTCTCGTTAGAGAGCTTTACGAGGGTGAAGCTTCCCGCCGCCCCGGCCGTGCCGCAGGTGCCTGCGGTCTTGACGCCGTTGACGGAGGTCACATCGCCTTTCACGTGGCCGACAGGTGGAGGCGTGATACGGACGATGGTCGCCGTCAGGACGCCGGAGGACGATGCTCCCCGTGCCGACACGACGTCGCCGACACAGACGTCGGCGAAGGAGGGAGACTTCACGCCGGCTTCCTTGAAGGTCGTCACCGAGGCGACGTCGACCGTCGTCGTGTAGCTGGAATTGGTGAGGTTCGTGAGGAGGAAGTCGCCCGTCGCTCCCGCCGTGCCGCAGGTGCCGGCCGTGTTGACATCGTTTACGGAGGTCACCTGGCCGCTGGCGTGGGCGCTGACAGGCGGGTAGATGCGTACCGTCGTGGCGTCGACGGCGCCTGAGGACAGCGTGCCCTTCGCGATGACGAAGTCACCCACGCAGACGTCGGCGAAGGTGGCGCTCTTCACGGTCCAGTCCTTGAAGGTCGTCGTCCCGGTGACGTCGACGGTTGCCGTGTAGCTCGGGTTGTCGACCTTCGTGAGGACGAAGTCGCCCGTTGCCCCCGCCGTGCCGCAGGTGCCTGCGGTCGTGACGTTGTTGACGGCAGTCACCCGCCCGTGCACACGACTGCCGGGCGGGGGGGATGTCCGCACCTTGGTCGCGGTCAGGATCCCGCCTGATGCGGTGCCGTCGGCGGTGACGTAGTCACCGACGCAGACGTCGGCGAACGAGGGGCTCTTCACCGCCCCGTCCTTGAAGGTCGTGGTAGCGGTGACGTCGACGGTTGCCGTGTAGCTGGGGTTCTCGAGCTTCGTAAGCACGAAGTCTCCCTTGCTGCCGGCCGTGCCGCAGGTGCCGGCGGCGGCGGTGTCGTTCACCGTCGTGACCACTCCTGCTGCTTGACGCCCGTCGAGGTGGGGGTGCGACCTCGGCAGCGTCGCCGCGCCGGCGACAGCCGACACTCCGAGAACTGCAGTTGCGACTACCGGAACGAGCACCTGGATGTGAAGTCGCCGTAGCGTCCTAAACACTTGCGTCCTCCTTCGGTCAGGGATGGCATGCTTTGGTCAGAGATGGCATGTCCGGGCTCCCACGGGCGGCCCGCCACCTGAGAGACGACCGCTCGCGTCGGGGACAGCCCTTCCGACAGCGCTGTCCGGCGGAGTGGCTTCCGGCAGAGCGGCGCCCCGTGGCATCTGGAACGGGGCGATCCGACAACCCGCGAAGTACGTCATCGGGGCAAGAGACCTTCGCGTGTGCCGATGGCTCTGTCGTTGAGTGGGAGCCCGAACATGCCTTAGTTGTAGTCGCTCAGAGATGCGTTGTCGTTACATATTCTCAATATTTTTGTCACCGGCGCTAAGCCGCTGGTCCTGGGCTTATGTTTCTTAACAAAGTACTGACGAAATGTGTTCGTAAAGGCGTATCGATAGGCCGGCGCTCATTCGGGGCGCCGTTTCGGGCCCTGGAGTGCCTCCGTGTGCCGCCGGCGGCCCCGCGTGGGGAAAGGCTAGGCAGAGGCTGTCGCGCCCCTCGAGAGTGGGCGAGGTTATGTGCCCGGTGGGGCCACAGGCTCGCCCAGCGCATCTCGAAGCGGGAGGAGATCTCTGGAACAGCGGGCTCACGGGCTCAGGCGCAGTGCCCGCTACGGTGTGCCGCGTGGCCGGCGATGTCGAGAATTGGAAGCTCCTGCTCTCCCTAGCCCTCTCTCTACCGGAAGCTTGGGAGGACCATCCCTGGGGTGAGACGGTCGTCAAGGTCGGGAAGAAGGTCTTCGCCTTCCTCGGCCTCGAGCACCCTGAAGAACACGGGCTCAAGCACAGAGTCACCCTCAAGCTCCCGGAGTCAGGCGAGCAGGCACTTGGCTTCGTGGGTGCTACCCCGGCCGGGTACGGGCTTGGCCGAGCCGGCTGGGTCATGATCCCCCTCGCGGCCGCCCCTATCGGGCTGTTCGAGGACTGGATCGAGGAGAGCTACCGCGCGGTGGCTCCGGCCACGCTCAGGAAGAAGCTCGACGCGCCAAGAGGCTGACGCACCCGCCGCCTGGCCGCTCTTGTTGCCCTAGACACCGCGTTGGCTTGCGTCGGTCGATCAAGCCTGGGTTGACTATGTCCAGCCGTTGCTCTGACTGTCCTGGTTGCCCTGGCCACCGTTCCCGTCGCTGCCGCTGCTGGCGCCGCCTGTCCCACCGCTGCCCTGGCCGTCCGTCCCACCGTGGTGGCCGTGGTGGTGATGGCTGCTCCCGCCACCCTTCCCGCCGTTGCCCTGTCCCGAGCCCGTGGCGTTGTTGCCGTTGCTCTGGCCGTTGCCCTGGCCACCGTTCCCGCCGTTGCCCTGGCCACCGTTCCCGCCGTTGCCGTTGCCGTTGCCTTGGCCCCAGCCGCCGTTGCCGTTCCCGTTGCCGTGGTGGTGACGGTGCCCTCCGCCCGTAAGGACGGTGACCGACGTCGCCGTGAGGGTACCGGCCGAAGAGGTCCCAGTTACCGTGACGTAGTCACCGTCGCAGACATCGGCGAAGGAGGGGCTCGTCACCGCTTGGTCCTTGAAGGTCGTCGTCGTCGTGACGTCGACCGAGGTCGTCGTCGTGGAGCTGTTCTTGCCCCAGCCCTTGTTGCTCGTGAGCGTGAAGCTCCCCGCCGTGGCTGCCGTGCCGCAGTTGCTCGTGACGCCGTTTACGGTGAGGCCGCTCACCTCGCCGCTCGCACGGCTGCTCGGAGGAGGTACGACGAAGACCGACGTCGCCGTGATGGTGCTTGAAGACACGGTGCCGACAACGACCACGTCGTCACCGTCGCAGACATCGGCGAAGGAAGGGCTCGTCGCGGACGGGTCCTTGAAGGTCGTCGTCGTCGTGACGTCGACGGTGAACGGGCTAGCCGAGGAGTGGCTGTTCGTGAGCGTGAAGCTCCCCGCCGTGGCCGCCGTGCCGCAGTTGCTCGTGACGTCGTTGACGGTGACGGCGCTCACGTCACCGAACACTCCGCGGGCATGGCGGTGGTGCTCGCCGACCAAATGGGCGGCGGACGACCTACTCGAGCTCGACTTGCCGCTAGTGCCACCGCCTTTGGCGGCACCCTTCGTGCCAGTGGCACTCACGGTGTGGGATCCGTCGACGGCCTTACCACCGAGCTTGATGCTGGAGGGGCGAGCTGCCGGGCGGCTCACGCTGTGGTGGCCCGTCGCGGGAGCGGCAAGGGAGGTCGACTCGTGAAGGCGCGTGGGCGTCCCCCCGTCGGGGCGGTGGGTGGCGATGAAGGTGCCGGTGGCGGCGGCGGCGACCGCCGAGCAACCGAGCACGGCAACTGCGATTACGGGGACGGCCCTTTCGAGGTGAAGTCGCCGTAGCGTCGTGAGCACTTGCGTCCTCCTCTGAGGGGAAGTTTCCGAGTGGTGGGCCCGGGCTCCCACGGTGGCCGCCACCTGAGATACGACCACCGTCTCGTCGACCAGCTCGTCGGGCAAGGCCGCGCCTCGTGCCATCTGGACGTACGAAGCGATCTGCTGCAACCCGGGAGGTGCGTCGTCGGGGGGCATCCGACCTTCCAGGATCGCGTCGGCAGTGCTGTCGTCGAGTGGGAGTCCGAACATGTCCCTCTCGAAGTCGTCGAGAAAGCTCATCGCGTTACACCGCTCTCGTCCATCTTGCGGCTGAGACGACGCAGCGCTCGGAGCTGGGCGATCCGAACGGCGCCGTCGGTCTTGCCGAGGATCCCGGCCACCTCGGAGACGCTGAGGCCGCCGACGACGCGCAGAAGCACGATCTCTGCCTGCTCGGGAGGCAGGTCCCGACCGAGCATCTCGACCGCCAGCTCTGTCATCAGCCTCTCGAGCGTCAGCTCCTCGGCGCTGACCGGTGTCGAGGGCTCCCCAGCCTCCTCGAGAGGTACTTCCGGCACCCGCCTCGACATGCGGCGGTGGTGATCGACGACCCGCCGGCGGGCGATTGTGAACAGAAGAGCCCTCAGCTCGGCCGGCCCACCGTCGAAGCCGGACAGGGTCTCTGCTACGGCCAGCCAGACCTCCGAGGCGATGTCTTCAGCCATCGAGGAGGCGTGGTAGCGGAGGTAACGAAGCAACGAGGGGTTGAGCCAGCGGTAGAGGACGGTGATACCGCCCTCGTCACCAAGGCGCGCCGAACCAAGGGCATCCGACAGATCTGCGGGCGAGGGCAACCCGTGCTCGATCTTCCTATCCTGCCCTACTGGGAGGGGGAGTTGGGTGGGGGGGCGGTCGCATCAGGCTTGATATACCCATCTCTGACTCAGGTGTTACCCATCATTAGCTCAGATGGTGTGCGGAATTGCGCTATCGGCACGTCGGGAGATCTCTGAAGCGAAATTCATCATTCTGTAACGAGCTGAGCGCCATGGACAGGCCTCGCCTGCAACTGGCTCACGGATAGCCCCTGGTCACCGCCAGCGACCGGTGGGCCGTCGTCGGCCACCAGCTCGGGCGTCACGCCCCCGTGGCGTGGAAGCCTCCGTCGACATGCACCATCTCGCCTGTCGTCTTCGGAAACCAATCTGAGAGGAGGGCGACGGCGGCCCGAGCGACAGGCTCGCTGTCGGCGATGTCCCAGCCAAGTGGGGCGCGCCCGTCCCAAATCTCCTCGAACTTGGAGAAACCCGGGATTGACTTGGCCGCCATCGTCCGCATGGGACCGGCCGCCACGAGATTGACCCTGATCCCTCGCGGGCCGAGATCGCGTGCGAGGTACCGAGTGAGCGACTCCAGAGCAGCTTTGGCGACCCCCATCCAGTCGTAGGCAGGCCAGGCGACGCGAGCGTCGAAGTCCATGGCGACGACGGACCCGCCCGTGGGCGCCCGTTCGAGGAGGGGGGCAAAGGCGGCGCAGAGGAGCTTGAGGGAGTAGGTGGACACCTCGAGGGTCTTGGCGACGTCGGTCCAGTCCGCTCGGAGGATGTCGCCCCCGAGGCATCGCTCCGGGGCGTTGCCGATGGAATGGACGAGGCCGTCGAGATGCTGCCAGCTCTCCTCGAGGTGGCGGGCGACGTTTGCCACGTCGTCCGGGGCGGTGACGTCGAGCTCCAGCACGTCGGGCTCTGTCGGGAGGCGCCGGGCGACACGCCGAGTGAGCGAGGTCGCCCTCCCGAAGCTCGTGAGGACGATCTCCGCCCCTTCTTCCTCCGCCAGCCGGGCGACGCCAAAGGCGAGCGAAGCCTCCGTGAGCACGCCAGTGACCAGGATCCGCTTTCCTTCGAGGATGCCCATGCGACCTCCATCTCTCGCTTTCGGAGGCTACATGGAGACGGCGTCGCCGCCGAGCTCCAAGGGCGTCAGGACCGCCGTTCAGAAACGCGCAGCTCACGGTACAAAGCGGCGGTCTCCGGGTGCACGCCCTCGAGAGGGTCGCCATCGCAGTCGAGCACGCGGGCGAGCGAGCGCAGGGCCAGCTCTACACCGGCTCGGTTGCCCGCCGCATGCTGCACGACCATGAGCATCCGGTAGAGGCGTTCGTCCCAGGGGGCTGCGCTGAGCCCACGCCGCACCGCCCACTCGGCGTTGCTTGGGTCAGATTGCTCGACCAGATGAGACGCCAACCGGCAGGCGATGTCGACGATCCGGCTCTGCATCATCGAGCTCAGTCCCTCGAGAACAGTCCAGTCTCCCTGCGGCAAGCCCTCGAAGGGACGGCCACGCACGAGAGCAAGTGCCTGGGTCCAGTCCTCCGGGGTCGATCGCAGGCCCGTGAGGCGCTCGAAGACCGACCAGTCGGTTCCCACGTCGGAGGCAAGCACGTGCCTGCCAGAGACGCGGCGCAGCCTCGGGGCTCCGTCCGCGGTCTCGCCCAGGGCCTGGCGCGCCTCGGACAGGCGATTTGCAACGGTCTGGGCCGACACTCGCCGATCGGGCCATAGCGCGCTCGCGATCGCCTCACCTACGCAGCCGTCTGAGTGGAATGCGAGGTAGACGACGAGCTCAGAGACTCTCGGTCGATGGTCGAGCGACGTCGCCGCGCCCGAGACCTCGACAGGACCGAGCACTCGGACGAGCACAGACGGTCGCACAGGTGGATGCAGGCCCTCGTTGCCACCCGAGGAGGGACCGCCCGCCCGCACGTCATGGACCTCCTCGGTGCGAGTGTCCGAAGGGGTGTGCGATCTCTCTGCCGGGTGATGGCTCTCTGCCGGGTGATGGTGGGTTGCCCGGGGCGAGGGCTCTGTGTCGACCTCGAAGGCGGGATCAGGAGCGCTCGATTCCGAAGACCTGCCACCCGGCGGGATCAGTCGCAGGGGCGACTCGGCTCCCCGGCGGACCGTCACCTCGGCAGTGTGATGGTGCGCCTCCAGCCTCCACGTGCTGCGGACCAGTTCGATCGAGGGGTCGCAGCAGATAAGGCCGGCGTGAGGTAGGGCATGGATGAGCTCGATGAGCGAGCGGAGGGGATTGTCGTCCCCAGAGCGCCTTTGCGTCGGGGGAGCGACGACCACGCACTGTGCGCGCTCCGAGTCTCTGCCAGCACCACCAGTGCTCGAGAGAAGCATCTCCCTCGCTCTGTCGGCGTCGGGGAGACAGAGCACGCGTTCAAGCCCGAGCAGCTCGTTCCCGAACCCGACGACTATCAACTCTTCCAAGTCGCTCCAACGCCGCAGCGCGAGCTCCACGACGACATCGGACAGCGTGGCGCCGACGGCAATCGGTGGCCCGTCGAGAGCGACGGAACCGCAGCTCACTATGTCGATCAGGAGGCGGTGGCCCTTAGAGTGCCACCCTGTCACCAGGCCCGCCCGGCGACTCGCGGCGACCACCGTCGGCGTGCTCGGGAGCTCTGCCAAGGTTCCCGACTCGCGTGGGATCGACCAGCAGTGCTCCCCTCGACTGTCGAAAGGTATGGGGACCGTCGGGGGCGCGGTCGTGAAGAGGGCTTCGACCGAAGCTGGCTTCAGCAGGAGTGCAACCGGCGGCATGCGGCCGTCGCTCTCACTGCTGCTCAGCAAGCCGAGCACCGCCCTCGTCCATTCCGGGTCCTCGAGATGCACGCGCGGCATGACGAAGTCTCGGGTGACGGCGCTCTTTTCATGGCGCGCGACCTCTCGCCGGGCGGAATCGGGCACCTGACTGGGGTCAAGATCCGATTTGGCGTAGGAACGCCACCTTCGCTGGACGCCGATCAGCGCTGACGTCGCGAAGACACTCGCGCTGTTCTTCGGCAGCCCGCCCGGCCGCCGTTCGAGCTCCGCGTCAGCCATCTCTGCGGCTCCTTCGTGGGCGTTCCCGCGGCGATGAAGGCGGCAAACCCGTCGCCGGGACGCCGTGCTGCCCGTTGCTGTCGCCCTGCCAAGCGTCGCCGTCGACATTGTGGCACGCGGTCCTCGAAGGAGCGACTCGAGAACCGTGAGCACCCAGGCGAGCCATGCCATGCCCTGCAGCACTTTTGAGGCTTCTGCTGCGCTCAGCGCGCTGCCCGGGTGACGAAGCAGCACCTCCGTCGTGACGAGAAGCCGCGACGGCGGGCAGAACGAGACGAGTACCCCTCCGGCCGCCAGCGCGAGGACGATTCCACAGAGCTTGGCAAGGCGTCGGGATGGGGCCCATCTCAATCTGCCACCGCCATCGCAGAAGCACTGGCGCTCACCGTGACAAAGGCGAAGCCGACGAGGCCGAGCAGCGGAGTAGCCACTCGAAAAGGCGCGACGGTCGCAGTTACCGTGTCGCCGCTCACACTTGCGGTGCCCGGATGCCCGTCAAGGGCCATCACCTGCTCCGCGATCTCGACTGGGCTGGAGCCCAGATCGAGGATCTGCCCGCTGTGCAAGGTCGCGCTTGACACCTGTGCGGCGCCTGCACGAGCGGCCTGCTCTGCTTCGGACATTGCGAGAGAGTGGGCGGCGAGAACCTCGCCTCCCTCGGCGACGAGACCGAGAAGGGCCGCCAGCGAGACGGCGAGCAGGACCGTGAAGGCTGCGATCGAGCCCGTGTCGTGACCACTCTTCGGGCGGCAGCCCACCGCTTCGGACACTCCCGCCTCACTGTCCGATGACGCGGTACGGCTCGAGGACAGCCGTAGCTGTCGCAGAGAGCGGTACCTCCGCTGGGACGTGCAAGAACGCGAGGGACGGTACGAGGAACGTGCACGTGACCGTCACCGAGACGGCACCGCCCGCGACGTACGACGCTGTGTTGGTAGATACCGACAGATCGGCGCATTCCAGCCTTTCTCCACTCGCGGTCTCCGAGACGATCGACTGCGCCGCCGAGCGCGCCTGTTGAGCGGTCGCGGAGCTCGAAGCGGCTTCGACGGCGGTTCGAGCCAGGTCGTCGACATCCTGATGATCCGTGAGGAGCTGTGCCCCGAGAACGAAGG
>JASHRK010000109.1 GCA_030037405.1 Acidimicrobiales bacterium
ACGAGATACGCCATCCCCGGGACGAGCTCGCCCATCGGGGCGTACACGCGAAGGCGCCGGCCCATCCTGCGGACTGCCTCGTGCACGGGCTCGGCCATCCCGTAGAGAAGCTGGAGCTCGTATCCCTCGTCGGGGATGCCGGCGGCGGAGGCGGCAGCTATGGCGTAGGCGAGGGAACGGAGGTTGTGCGATCCGAAGGCGCCGCGCAGCAACCCGTGGGAGCCGTGCAGGACCCGAACGCAGTGCTCGTAGTTGAGGTCGGTCTCGTCCTTGTGGGCAAAGACCGGTACCGGCCAGCCGGCCGCCTCGGCGACGATCGTCTCGGTGTCCCAGTAGGCGCCCTTTACGAGCCTGACGGAAACGGGCGGGACGCCCGGGCGGCGGGCTGCCCGGAACCGGGCCCACTCCACCAGCTCGGCGAGATCGCGGGCTGAATCGCGGAGGTACGCCTGGACGACGATGCCGGCATGGAGGCCGGAGAGGGCGGGGTCGTCCACGAGCTCCCTGAAGAGGCGCTGGGTGACCTCCTTTGCCTCGTAGCGCTCCATGTCGAACCACACCTGGGCGCCCTTTTCGGCTGCAAGCTCGAGGAGGGGCACGAGACGCCTGCGGGCGCTGGCGATCCCAGCCGATGCCGTGAGCGGGTGGAAGTCGGGGGCAAGGGCGCTCGGCTTGATCGACACCGCCACACGGGGGAGCGGGCCGAGATCGTCCGACTCGAGGATGGGACGGGAGGGCCAGGACTCCGAGACGCTCAGGAGAGAGGAAAGGAGCTTCTCGAGGCGCTCGGCGTAGGCGTCCGCCTCGCGGTTCGAGTAAGTGTGCTCGCCGAGCAGGTCGATGCTCGCCGCCGTGCCGGACCTCCAGAGCCCGCCGAGGGCAGTCGCCACTTCCCTCGGCTCGGAGCCCACGATGAACTGCGAAGCCATCCGCATGACTTCGCGCCTCGTCACCTCAGTGGCGATCCTCGGCCCAAAGGGCAGCCTGTTGGCCAGCTTCGCCGCCAACACGACCGGCGCCGGGGCGGCACCTCGCCGGAAGTACTCCTCGAGGTGGCGGCCGGTGTCGGCTGCGTCCGTCATGGCGGGGAAGACGTCGACGAGCCGGAAGAGCTCCGCCTGGAACTGCGGCCTGCGCATGGCGAGCGCCATGAGGCGGTGGGTGAGCGGGGACATCTCGTAGGCGCCCGTCTTGACGCCGCTGCCGAGAGCCGCGAGCTCGCGACCGATGGCGATGACATCCGCCTCCTTCGGCGCAGGAGAGAGCGCCGGCCGGCCAGACGCCCGCCGGGTGCTCCACGAGCCGGACCGGGCGCTCCACGAGCCGGACCAGCCGGAGGAAGAAGTCGGCCGTCGTCGTGCCACGGGAAGGAACGCTACCCCTACGGTCTCGGGCGCCACCGGCTCGAAAAGGCCGCTGCAACCGGCCGGAGTGGTGGCGCGAGCCGGCTACTGTCTGGCGGAGAGGACATCGGGACCGACGCCAGGTCCCGAGGGGGAATCGTGATGGCCGTAGGGGACGACGCCGTGGCGGTCGAGCGGCGTTCGGGAGACCACCAGAGAGAGAGTCAGCGTGTAGTCGCGCGCCTTCCCGGACCGCATCGCGACCTCGACGCCGAGTACGCCATCCTCGGAGCGACCCTCGAGCTTCTCGGCGAGCGTGGTTACTCCCGGCTCACGATGGACGAGGTGGCGCAGCGAGCCCATGTCGGCAAGGCGACGATCTACCGCCGCTGGCCCTCGAAGCTCCCCCTGGTCATCGACGCTGTACGCCGGCCGGCAGACACGCAGATCCCCGTGCCGAACACCGGCTCGCTCGACGGGGACGTGCTCGCGCTGATCAAGACGTTTCTTACCGCCCTCGCCGAGCCGCTCGGGATCGGGCTCGCCCGCCTCCTCGCCGATGCCGCCCCGAACCCAGGGCTCCGCCACATCGTCTACAAGGAGCTCATCCGTGCCCGGCAGGACTCTCTTCGGGTGGTCGTGGAGAGGGCGATCGAGCGGGGCGAGGTCGACCGCGATGCCGACGTCGACATGCTCCTCGAGCTCGCGGCGGCCGCCGTCCTCCACCGGCTCGTGGTGAGCGACGAGCCATTCGACGAGGACTTCGCCGCCCGCGTCGCCCGGCTGCTCCTCCTCGGCGTGCGGCCGAGGCAGCCGTCAGCTGAGCAGCCCGAACCGCTCCTCGTGCCAGACGGCTTCGAGAGGTAGGCGGTCTCGCCAGCCGGCTCTCTCCAGATCGGGCGCCGGCTCGAGGTGGGTGACGGGTCCGATGCAGAGCCACGCCACCGGCCTTGTTCCCCTGGGGACGGAGAGGAGAGCCCTCAGGAACTCCTCCACGTAGAAAGAGACCCAGCCGACGCCAAGCCCCTCGGCCGTGGCGGCGAGCCAGAGGTTCTCGATGGCGAGGCAGACGGAGTAGAGACCGGCGTCGGCTATCGAGTGGCGCCCGAGGACATAAGGAGCGCCCCGCGCCGGGTCGTAGGTGACGACGATGCCGCAGCTCGCCTCGAGGATGCCCTCGATCTTGATCCTCCCGAACAGATCGGCTCGTTCCGGAGGAAGCTCGGCCAAGAAACGCTGCCTCTCCTCGAGCACGTGCTCCCTGAACGCCTCCCGCGTGGCAACGTCCCGGACCACGACGAAGTCCCATGGTTGCGACAGCCCGACGCTCGGAGCGGCGTGGGCGGCCTCGAGGATCCGACGCAGGACTCCAAGTGGGATCTCCTCGCCTGTGAACTGGCCTCTCACGTCCCGCCGGCGATGGATCGTCTCGTACAGGCCGGGTTCGCAGGAGAGGCTGGGTTCGCACGAATGGCTCGCATCCACGGGCTGTCACGGTAGGCGCGGGCGGGGTCGCATGGCGACAAGGGCCGGGGGCAGGCCGCCGTAGACAACGAGCACCCTCTCGTCGGGCAGTCGGCGGATCCAGCCAGCCGGCGCTATCGGGACCCGGGCGGTGCCCTCCGTCTCGGTCCATGCCCCGTCCCGCGAGAAGCTGCGGGATCGCTGCGACCTCTCCGCATCACCGATGAGAGAGCTCAAGAGCTCGAGCGTGCGTGGATCGGCAACTCCGGGGAAGACGACCTTGGCGCGGTGGTTGTTGACGATCGTCGCCCACCGCGTCCCGTAGCGTGCCTCGACCTGCGAGAGGTCCTGCCAGATGGTGACGAGGACGACCCCGTGCCCGGCCGCCGTGGCG
>JASHRK010000110.1 GCA_030037405.1 Acidimicrobiales bacterium
AGCACCTTCCTCTTCAACCGTGCCGAGAGGGTCTGGGTGCACTGTGCCCGCGGCTACCGAGCGGCCATCGCTGCCTCGGTGCTGGCACGGAGCGGTGTGGTACCTGTGCTCGTCGACGACTCCTTCGATGCTGCCGTCGCGCTCGGTCTCACCGTATCCTCGGGTTGATGAACGATCGATCACAGCCCGGTTACCCGCAGGTCCGCAAGGGCGACGTCGTCGACGACTACCACGGTGAGAAGGTCGCCGACCCCTACCGCTGGCTCGAGGACGACGCCACGACGGCCGATGTGGCCGCCTTCATCACAGCCGAGAACGAGCTGACCGAGGCGTACCTGGCGGGCTCGAAGAGGCGCGACGTATTGCACGATCGCCTCACCGAGCTGTGGTCGTTCCCCCGCCAGGAGGTGCCGGTGCACCGGGGGCGCCGGTGGTTCCAGTTCCGCAACTCAGGCCGGCAGAACCAGCCCGTCCTCTACAAGATGGCGGCCGCCGGCGACCAGGGAGAGGTCCTGCTCGACCCGAACCAGCTCTCCGCCGAGGGGAATGTCTCCGTCTCGTCCATAGCCGTGTCCGAGGACGGCGCCCTCCTCGCCTACGCCACGAACGACGCCGGCTCGGACTGGATGACCTGGCACGTACGCAACGTGGAGGACGCTACCGACCTGACGGACGTGCTCGAGTGGGCCAAGCTGGGGGATGCGGCGTGGCTGAAGGACGGGTCGGGTCTCTTCTACTCGGCGCCCGAGCCGCCCGAGCCGGGAACTGAGCTCTATGCCGAGAGCCGCTTTCCGAGGATCCTTCTTCATCGCATCGGCACGACGCAGGCCGAGGACGAGGTCGTCTTCTCTGCCCCCGACGAGGCCGACTGGCTGTTCTCGCCGAGCGTGACCGACGACGGGCGGTACCTCGTCATCCACATCGTCCGCGGGACGGACTGGGACACCCAGGTGCGGGTGTTCGACCTGTCGGGCCCCGCGCGGCCGATGCGGAGCCTCGTCGGAGAGTTCCACTCCCGCGCCGAGGTCGTTGCGAACGACGGGCCCCTCTTCTACCTCTTTACCAACTCGGGCGCCGAGCGGGGCCGCATCGTGGCCGTCGACTTGGCGGAGGCGGATGGGGGTGCCGGTCCGGAGTCCTGGCGCGAGGTGGTGGGAGAGGACGCCGCCACCCTCGTCGGTGTGCGCCACTGCGGAGGCAAGCTTGTCTGCCACTACCTCGAGGACGCCCGTGCCGTCTTGCGCATCCACGATTTCGACGGCTCTCTCGTGCGCCTTGTCCCGGTCGAGGGCTTCGCCTCTCTTGACCGCGAGCATGCCGACGGTGACGCTATCGAGGGGCAGCCGTCAGACCCTGTCGTGCTCTTCCGGACCGTCGGCACCTTCGACCCGGGGACGATCTGGGCCCACGACATCGAGAAGAACGAGAGCAACATCGTCTGGCCGTCGCAGCTTCCCTTTGACACGGCGAACTATGTCACCGAGCAGGTCTTCACTACCTCTGGTGACGGTACCCGCCTGCCGATTTTCGTGTCGCACCGGCGCGATGTCGTCCGGAGCGGCGACGTGCCGATCCTCCTCCACGGCTATGGCGGGTTCAACATCCCGCTGACGCCGGCGTTCGGTGTCCCTGCCCTCGTGTGGATGGAGCGCGGCGGCATCTTCGCCTCGGCGAACCTGCGCGGCGGCGGGGAGTACGGGCGCTCGTGGCACGACGCCGGCCGGCTCGCCAAGAAACAGAACGTCTTCGACGACTTCGCCGCCTGTGCCCGTTACTTTGCCACCTCCGGCTGGTCGCGCCCCGAGCGCATCGCCATCTGGGGAGGCTCGAACGGCGGGCTCTTGGTCGGAGCGAGCATCAACCAGCGTCCCGAGCTCTTCGGCGCAGCTGTCGCCGAGGTGGGCGTGATGGACATGCTCCGCTTCACCCGCTTCACGGTCGGCTGGGCGTGGACGAGCGACTTCGGGGATCCCGACGACGCCGAGCAGTACGCCTGGTCGCGGGCCTACTCACCTCTGCACAACGTGCGGGCCGACGGCCGCTACCCGCCGACTCTCCTCATGACGGGCGACCACGACGACCGCGTCGTGCCCGCCCACTCGTTCAAGTACGCCGCCGCCGTGCAAGAGGCGTTGCTGGCGGCCGGGGCCGGTGAGGAAGAGCCGGTCGGTGGCCCTGTCCTTCTCAGGGTCGAGACCTCCGTCGGGCACGGGCACGGCAAGCCGAGGGCGAAAGCGATCGTCGAGCGCACCGACTTCCTTACCTTCCTGGAGCTCGCCCTCGGGCTGAGCTGACTAGAAGCCGCTCGATCACGCGGCGAGACGGCTCGACCGGCGCGCTCGAATTTCACCCAGTCGTCACCCGGGTGTCACCTGGCGTTGTGGGTCTGTTGAGGCTGCTGTTGTCTACTGTGACTCATGATGCCTACCGACGATGGCGTGGCAGGGGAACGCCGACCGGGTCCCGGTGTCCGCCCGTTGCAACGGGTCCAGCGCGAAGCCGTCATAACGAGCCTTCTGGAAGACATCGCTTCGGCTCTCGGCCGGGTCGCCCGCACCCTTGGAGTACCCCTCGTCCCGAGCCTCGGTCACGACACCGGGAGACGCTGACCGGGCTGGCGAGGGTTCCGACCACGACGCGCGCACTACGGTCCCTTGGGTGCCAACCCGGCCGAGCGGCCTGCCCAACCCACTGAGCGACCTGCTCAACCCCTTCGGCGGCCTCCCCAACCCCCTCAAGACGCTCGCGAGACCGCTCGAGGCACTGCCTCTCCCGAACCCGGTACAGGCCATCCGCCGCCCCCTCGCAAGCGTCGACCAGGCTCTCAGGCTGCCAGGCAGAAGACACCGCCGGGTCACCGTCGCTTCTGGAGTTGTTCATATCGAGGTCAGAGCCGGGCGACAGACGGACTCGGGCGAGATGCTTCGGCACCTGCACGATCGGTTGAGCGCCGTGAAGGGTGTGCGCTGGGCGGAGGTGAACGGCGTCGTTGGCCGTGCCCTCGTCGCCTTCGAGGAGGGCGAGGTCGACCCGGCGGAGCTTATCGACCTGGTAGGCGAGGTCGAGGAGGCGCACGAGGCGCACGAGGCGCGTTTCGGTCTCGACAGGGACGAGCACCCGGCCGACAAGCTCGGCACGCGACGGGCCCTCATAGCTCTCGTCGCCGACGCCGTCGGCCTCAGTGTGAGCTTTGGCGGGACCTTGCTCCGGTTCAGCCCACTCCCTGTCGAGCTGGCTTCTGTCGTCAGCCTGGTTGACGGCATTCCCCGGGTGCGTCACGCCATAGAGGAGCGAGTCGGTCAGACCACGACAGACATTGTCATGTCTGTCAGCAACGCCGTGGCCCAGGGCCTCGGGGCTGGGCCCTTCGGCTTGATCGTCGACATGGCCCAGCGCATTACGAGCTACGCGGAGTCGCTGGCGGAGGAGAGATGCTACGAGGCACGGATGGCCACCCTGCACGAACCAGGTGCCATCCACCAGCCTCTGCACCGCCAGCCGCGCCCGCTCCCTCTAGCTTCAGGCCCGATCGAGCGGTACGCCGACCGGGCGGGACTGGCGTCACTTGCCGGCGTCGCCGGCGTGTCGTTCGCCACGATGGATCCACGCCGGGGCGCCGCCATGCTTCTTGCCGGGATGCCGAAGGCGGCAAAGCTCGGCAGGGAAGGCTACGCCGCCCAGGTCGGGCGTTCCCTCGCCCGCCGCGGGGTCGTCGTGCTCGATCAGGGAGTGCTCCGGCGGCTCGACCGCATAGACACGGTCGTCATCGACGGACCTCTTCTCCTCTCGGGCCGGGCGGAGGTGCGCGAGGTCCTCCTCACCGACACTGCCGACCACGTCGCGGTACATCGTCACCTGGCGACGATGTTCGACGGTGGTGCGCCCGATGTCGTTCGCCGTCGTGGTGACTGGGCGGTCGGACCTCTTGCGACGCTTGGTCTCAAGCAACCCCGCCGGGCCAGCCGGCTCGCGCTCCAGCTCCGGGGACCGGGGCGCTACGGCGTGGCCCACGATGGCGAGCTGCAAGCTGTCTACGAGGTCGTCGACGAGCTTCAGCCAGGAGTAAAGGAGCTCGTGCAGCTGGCCCACCAGGCCGGCCTCATGGTCGCGATCGCCGGCGAGGATCTCGGCTTGGTCGAAAGGGTTGGCGGCGACCTCCTGGTCCCGAGTGACGCTGAGCTGGCGGACTCGGTCCGCATGATGCAAGAGGACGGCTGCGCGGTGGCTCTCGTCGCGGGTGAGGCCCACGCCGGCGAAGGGCTTGCGGCGGCTGACTGCGGGATCGGGGTTCTCGTCGAGGACAGCCCGGTGCCGTGGGCGGGGGATCTTCTCTGCGCCAACGGGTTGAACGACGCGGAGTTCGTGGTGGCGGCGATCGCCATTGCTCGCGAGGTGAGCCGCCAGAGCGTGGCGCTCGCCCTGGCCGGATCCAGCGTCGCGGGCGCCCTCGTTCTCGTCAGCCCACCGTTTCTTGCCGGTAACCGGGCACTGGCGGCCGTCAACACCGCAAGCTTGATCTGCCTGGCGAACGGGACGCGGGCGGGCGTGATGCTGGCGCGCCGCCCGGAGCCTGCAGCCGCACCTCCCCGCTGGCACGAGATGACCGTCGACGAGGTCCTCGTCACCCTCGACACGAGACGAGAGGGACTGAGCGAGCAGGTTGCCCGCCACCGCCAGGTCCCGAGGAGACGGGACCTCTCCAACCCGTTCGTGCTCGGACGGAGCGTCCTCCAGGAGCTGGCAAATCCGCTGACTCCTGTCCTCGCCGGCGGCGCCGCCCTGTCCGCCGCCATCGGCTCGACGATCGATGCCGCCATCGTGCTCGGGGTCACCGGTCTCGGTGCTGCCGTTGGCGGGGTGCAGCGTTTCCGGGCCCAGGGAGTGATCTCGGCGTTGGAGAGGCGGACGTCTCCCATGACCAGGGTCGTCCGCGACGGCGTGGCGCAAGAGATCGACGCGAGCGAGCTCGTC
>JASHRK010000111.1 GCA_030037405.1 Acidimicrobiales bacterium
CGGGGTAGTCCACCCGGACGGGTACGTGGAGATACGCGACCGTTCGAAGGACGTGATCATCTCCGGGGGGGAGAACATCTCGTCGGTCGAGGTCGAGCAGGTGCTCGCCGCCCACCCGGCGGTGCTGCAGGTAGCGGTCATCGCCGTCCCGGACGAACGCTGGGGTGAGGTTCCCGCCGCCTTCGTAGCTCTCAGGCCGGGCATGTCGCCAGAGCCGGAGGAGCTGATCGACTTCGTTCGCAGCCGCCTCGCCCACTTCAAGGCGCCGCGGCATGTCGTCTTCGGGGACCTGCCGATCACGGCGACCGGGAAGGTCCAGAAGTTCCTGCTTCGCGAGCACGCCTGGCAGGGCCACGACCGCAAGGTCAACTGAGAGGCGAGGACCGTCGAGGGTGCAAGCGTGGCCGCGCGGCGGCTGCCTGAGCCTAAGAGCCGGGGCTCGGTGGCCGCCGGAGGTTGTAGACGTAGGCGGCATCCAATTGCTTCTCGTAAGCCGGACGGTAGAAGTCGACGACGTAGGGCATGACGAGGTTGGCGAGCTCCGACCATCGCTGCTCCGCTCGGCTGAGCACGTAGAGCCGCCGGTCGACCGCCTCGGCGAGCGCTGCTCTCGCGGTTTTCTCGTCGACGTTCGTGAGCTCTCCGTCCTCCATGACGACGTTGCCGTGGATCATCGAGAGGGCGATGTCTGTGGCGTTGGCGCGGTCGAGGAGGACGTCGAGGACTGGTTCCGAGGCGTAGCGCGCAGGCGGGGCGAGGATCCTTTCCTTGGAGACGACGAGGAGGTCGGCGTAATAGCCGGGGGCGAGCTTTCCCACGCGATCCTCGAAACGGACGGCTCGCGCACCGTTCGTCCATGCCGACCTCAGGACCGCTTCGCTCTCGAGTCGTCCCTCGGGGAAGTCGCGCGGCAACCGTTGCAGGTAGCCGGCGAGTCGCAGCTCCTGGAAGAAGTCCTCGTCGTCAGAGAAGGAGATCCCGTCGGTGCCGAAGGCGACCCTTCCCCCGGCGGCAAGGATGTCTCGTACTCGGCAGATGCCGGTGGAGAGGCGCAGGTTCGAGCCGGGGTTGCAGGAGGCGACGACACCCGAGTCGGAGAAGATCTCGATGTCCTCGTCGGTTGCCCAGACGAAGTGGGCGAAGGACACGTCGGGACCGAGCACCTCGAGATCGGCGAGACGCCTGACGGCCGTCTTCCCGTGGCTCTCGAGGTTGAAGAGCATCTCCGAACGGGTCTCGAGCACGTGCGTCGTGTAACCCGTGGCGTACTCGTCGGCCTTCTGGCGGCAGAGCCTGTAAAGCTCGTCGGAGCAGGCGGGCGTCCAGTCGGGAGCGAGGATCGTGCGGATGCGGCCATGACGGCCGTCCCAGCGTGTCGCGAGGGAGCCGTACGCCGCCATCACGTCGTCGACCGGCCAGGCGTACCCCATGGGCGACTCGGCCACCTCCCTCGCAAGCTCAGCGGGGAGAAGCTCGAGAAACCCCTCGTTCGGGGCGTGCACGTACTTGTTCCGATCGCGAACCACGAGACCGAGGGCGGTGCGCATGCCGATATCCTCGTAGGCGGCGAGCACTGACTCCGCCCCGAAAAGTGGCATGGCGCGCTTTCCGTAATAGACGTCGAGCGTTGCCGTTTGACCACCGCGGACGCAGTTGATGAGACCGACAAGAGCAGCCGTACGGAGGTCGTCCTCGTCGACGGCGTCCGGACCCGTCATGTACATGTTGGCCTTCTCGAATATGAACTGGATCAGCCCGGGCCCGATGGCCGTCTCCGTGTGGTAGTGGCAGTTGATGAAGCCCGGCATCACGAGGTGGGACGGAGAGCCGATGACCCGATCGAAGGGGCCAAGGCGCTCGAGCGACTCGCGAGGTCCTACTGCGACGATCTCCGAGCCCTCCACGACGACGGCGCCGTTCGCCACGAGCATGGTGTCTGCCGAGGTCACAACCGGGTCTCCGACTACCAGGTAGCGCGCCTTCAAGTCATCACCTCTCCTGTATCTCGCCGCCGTCTGCGGACGACGGGACGAAGCTGGGCAGTGCCCTGTGCGGTCGTCTTGTTCAGCTGACGGCCTGGCAGCTCTTCACGAGATCGGCGAGGAGGCGACGGTAGGCGAGCCCGGCGCGGTCCATCGGGACGTGGGCGTCACCTTTCGTGGCGTCGAGCGAGAGCTCAGGGTCGTCGACCTGAGCGAGGATCCACATGTCCTCGTCGAGGATCATCTCGTTGAACTTGATGCTCTGGCGGCGCGTCTCGTCGTCACCCGGCTCGTTGGTGGCGATGAACTGGTAGACGACGCTCGTCGTCAAGTCCTCGGGCTGGATCGCCTGGTAGTAGGCGTCGACGCGCCCGTCCGGCAGGTCGACCCGGAGACTCGACATGAACGGAGCCCCGACGTGAGACACCTGCGCGGCTGTCTGCTCCTTGTGCCAGCGACCGCCCTCGAGGCCGATCGGGTGCGACATGGAAAGCGTCCAACCGTCCCGCTCTATCTTGAGGTCGCCCACCTTGGGAAGCTCGGTCTCGAGCCCGAACGTGCCTTTGTGCACGAAGGGGATGTGGGCAACGTCGAGGTTGTTCTCCATCAGCTGGGCTGCGCCTGTCTTCATCCTCTTCACGCTCAGCCGGTCCACCACGAAAGAGGCGTCGTCCCATTCGGCGAAGGGCAGGACGGGAGCCTGTGGCGGTTCGGGCGCCAGCCAGAGCAATCCGAAGGCCTCGCACACGCCGGCGGCAGGCCGGAGGTGGAACCGCTCGCCTCCTGGAGGCGGGCCACCGATGGAGGGGATCTCCACGCATCTCCCCCCGTCGTCGAAGCACCAGCCGTGGTACGCGCACTGCAGCAGGGACGCCGTCTCGCTCTCGCCGGCGATGACAGAGGCGACCGAGAGGCGAGCTCCGCGGTGCGGGCATCGATCCGGGAATGCGGCGAGCTCGCCGCCGAGGCGGACGACTACCCAAGCACGACCGAGCAGCTCCACCCGAGCGGGCCCGTCGCCGATCTCGTCCAGCACGCCTACGGGGTGCCACCACGCTGCGAGCTCGGGGCTGACGTTGCTCAGGTGCATCTGCCTGCCTCGTGTCTGTGCGAGGGACCTGTCGCTCCCCCGATGATCATCGCAGGGGACGCTCGGCTGACGGCACTTACGGCCTCCTTGACACCTAGAGCCCCGCTAGCTTAACTGAGCACGATCTAATGTCTGATATCTGCATTCTATAGGTACCGGCGTGTCTGGACCGGCGGCGCCTGGGTTGGCCGAAGTCGACATTCTCCTGGCCGGTGGTTGGGTCCTGACCATGAACGAACGGCGCGAGGTCTACCAGGACGGAGCCGTGGCGATCCGGGGCAGCAAGATCGTCGAGGTGGGCCGGCGTCGCGATCTCGTCGAGCGCTACCGGGCTCGCCGTGAGCTCGACACGCGCCGCATGGTGGTGACGCCCGGCCTCGTCAACGGCCACCGCCACCTCCTTTGCTGCCCGAAGGGGGCGTTGCCCGAGGGCCGGGACACCCTGCAGGCACTCCGCGACTTCACCTACCCGTGCTTTGCCACCCTCACCGAGGAGCAGATGCACGCCTACGCCCTCCACGCCACCGCCGAGATGATCCGATTCGGCACGACGACGTTCGAGGAGCCCGGGTGCAATCACCTGGAAGCCGTCCTCGACGCTCTCGCAGCATCGGGTATGCGCTGCCGGGTCGGTCCATGGACCTGGGACCAGGACGGCCCGGCAGGGCGGGGCGACCTGCCGGACTGGCTCGTGATGGGCACCGACGCCGCGCTGAAGCGGTTGGCGTCGGGAGTCGAGACCGTCCGGGCTGTAGGCAACCCTCTCATCAGAGACGCCGTGACCATCGAGGGCGTCGGTACGTGCTCGGACGCTCTCACGCTCGGCGCCGCCAAGCTGGCAGAGGAGGCGGGCTCCTTGGCGGTGATGCACAAGGCGACGAGCGAGCGCGAGGTGGCGATGGAGCTGGCGCTCTTCGGCGAGCGCCCGGTTCAGCACATGCACTCGATCGGAGCCTTGAACGACCGAGTGCTCTTGAGCCATATGACGTCGTTGGCGGACTTCGAGGTCGGGCTGGTCGCCGGCGCCGGTACTCGGATCTCGCAGAACCCGAGCTCGGCTCTGAAGCTGGCGAAGGGCACCACCCAGACTGGCAAGTGGCCCGAGCTCATCGCCGCCGGGGTACCTATAGCCCTCGGCACCGACGCCGAGAACGTCTCGAACCACCAGGACATCTGCCGTTCGATGCAACTTGCGGCGCTCCTCCCTCGTGACGCGAGACGCGACCCGGGTGCGGTCACGGCCGAGCAAGCGGTGGAGATGGCGACGATCGGGGGTGCGAAGGCGCTCGGCGTCGACGACGCGGCGGGCTCGCTCGAAGCGGGCAAGGACGCCGATGTCACGTGCTTCGACACCGACAACTTCGACTGGCGACCCCTCCACAACCCTGTCGCCAACCTCGTCTACGGCTCGACCGGGCATTCGGTGCACACCGTTCTCGTCGCCGGTGAGGTGTTGCTCGACGCCAAACGGCTCACGCGTGTCGACGAGGGGGCGATCCGCGAGGAGGTCGAGCGTATCGACCGGGAAGTCTTGGCCTCGATCGGCGTCTGCCCAGAGCCCGCTTGGCCGGTGCTGTGAGCTATTCGCCCCAGGTTCCTTCGCCGTGGCGATGTCTAATATATAATATCGTAGTGCGGGCGGAGCATAGACGTGTCATCTGACCAGCTCGACCAGTCTGACCGGCACGACGTAGTCGAGAGGGTGCTGGCAGCGGTCGATACCGCCCGTGCCGTCGAGCTCGTCCGCGAGGTGTGCAGGATCCCGAGCGTGCTCGGAGAAGAGGGTGAGCTCGCGGCCTTCCTGGCGTCGGTCATGGAGGAGTCGGGATTCGAGGGCGTGAAGCTCGAAGCGGTGCTACCGGATCGCCCCAACGCCACCGGCGAGCTCGGGTTCGGTCCCGGACCGCGGGTCGTCTTGAGCGGTCATCTCGACACGAAACCGGTCTCGCACGGCTGGCACAAGAGCACCCCGTATTCCGGCGATCTCATCGAAGGCTCCGTCTACGGGCACGGCATCATGGACATGAAGGCGGCCCTCGCCTGCCAGATCGTGGCCATGGAAGCAGTTGCGGCGGCGAATGCCGAGGTCGCCGGAACTCTTGCGATGGCCGCTGTGAGCGACCACATGGGCGATCAGACGGGCTCTGTCGCCTACTTCGCCCACCACGAGGCGGACCTCTGCGTGCTGGGCGAGCTCACCGACAACGAGGTCTGTCTCGGCCATCGCGGTCGGTACTACTTCGACGTGACGGTGCGCGGTCGCTCGGCCCATACCTGCCACAAGCGCCGGGCCGTGAACGCCAACGTCCTTGCCGCCTACGCGGTGCTGGCGCTCGACCGGTCGTGCTACAGGCCCGAGCTCGATCCGGCCACGGCGCAGCTCTTCGGCCCCGAGACCTTCGTGGTGCCCGGCCGCGTCTACGGCGGCCTCGCCCCCGGCGGGCCTTCGATGATCCCAGACGAGTGCGTCATCCGGGTGGACTGCCGGCCGCAGCCGGGGGTGAGCGTGGACGAGGTGAGGGCCGAGATCGATCGCTGCCTTGCGGAAGCCCGGGAACGGGACGCGCGGTTCGAGGCGGAGGTCGAGCTGTCCGACGTGAAGGACGGTTACGTGGCGGAGGCCCGCTCGCACGTCGTCACGACGATGGTCGAAGCCGTGAGGCGAGTGCGTGGCGGCGATCCGGTGCTCGTCACAGAGGACTGGCTGGCCGACACCGCCAGCTTCGGGAGAGACGTGCCGACCGTGATCTTCGGCCCGGGCGGCCCACCCGTGTACTGCGCGGACGAGCATCTCTCGGTGGAGGACGTCGAGGAAGCCACGAGGGTCTACGCAGCCTTCGCGACCCTCGCTCTCTCCCGTCCTGAGGAGACAGCTTGAGAGACGGCGGTGTGGCCGACGGCGCTCTCGCCGGGGAGAGCCGAGATGTCGCCGATCTTGACACGAGCCCTTGTGCCGCCGAGGCGCTCACGGACTCCTCGATCCCTGTGCGGCTCGTCTACACCTCCGCCGACCTCGGCCCGGGCGAGCTCGACGAGCGCCTAGGGCTGCCCGGG
>JASHRK010000112.1 GCA_030037405.1 Acidimicrobiales bacterium
CGAGCCGCGCCTTAGGACCTTTGGGTACTCCGACGACGAGGCCTTCTCGGTCGGGCTGACATGCGGAGGCATCCTCCATCTCCTCATCGAGCCGCTTGACTGGTGAGCAGGGAGCGCCCCATCTACGAGGCGCTCCGCTCGGCACTGAGCGCCTCTGAGGAGGTTGCCCTCGTCACCGTCGTCGGGGTGGGTGCCGACGAGCGGTCCGACGAGCGGGCAGACGAGCCGAGGGACGAGCCGGCAGACGAGCACACGGGCGAGGCGCCGACGACAAAGCTCGGGGCGAAGATCTTCGTCCGCCCGGGAGCGGACTCCGTGCTCGGGTCGCTCGGCAATCCCGACCTCGACCGGGTGGCGATCCGTGACGCTCGGGCGGCCCTCGACCGAGGCATCAGCGTGACCAGGCACTACGGTCCCCGCGGAGAGGCGAGGCGCCGTGACGTGGCAGTGTTCATCGAGTCTTTCGCCCGGCCCGCCGAGATGATCATCTTCGGTGCCGTCGACTTCACCGCCGCCCTCGCGGCTGCCGGAAAGCTTCTCGGGTTCCGGGTGACCGTCTGCGACGCCCGCAGCGTCTTTGCCACCAAGCGCCGCTTCCCTGCGGCCGACGAGGTGGTCGTCGACTGGCCCGATCGCTACCTTGCCCGCGTCGGAGCGGTTCTCGGGCCGAGGGACGCCGTCTGCGTCCTCACCCACGACACGAAGTTCGACGTCCCCGCCATTCTCTCTGCGCTCGACACGGACGCCGGCTACATAGGGGCGATGGGCTCACGCCTGACGCACGAGTCGAGGTGGCGCCGGCTCCTCGAGGCGGGCGCCGACGAGGAGCAGCTGCGTACCCGCCTCAACAGCCCGATAGGCCTCGACATTGGCGCGCGGACGCCCGAGGAGACGGCGGTCTCGATCTGCGCCGAGATCATCGCCAAGCGGGCCGCGGTCGACGTCCCGTCTCTCCGGGACGCCACCGGGCCCATACATCGCCGTTGACCGACCGTTGACCGCGTCGCCCGGCCACGGTCGCCTGCCGACGTCGTCGGGGCGAAGGAGCCGGTGGCGGCTACGCTCCCTCGGATGTCGAAGGCGGCCGTCATCCTCGCGGCAGGGGCGGGCTCTCGCTTCGGCTCGCCAGGCGAGAAGCTCCTCGCGCTCGGCAAAGGACGTCCTCTCGTCACCTACGCGATCGCCCCTGCCCTCGAGGCAGGGCTCGACGAGCTCGTCGTCGTGTCGGGTTCGATCGACCTGCGCAGCGTCGTTCCCGCCGAGGCCACGCTCCTCGAGAACTCCGACTGGCAGCTCGGCCAGGCGACCTCGCTCAGGGTCGGGCTCGACTGGTGCCACAGGCAGGGACACGACGCCGCCGTGGTCGGTCTCGGCGATCTTCCGGGACTCACCGTGGAGGCCTGGAAGGCAGTCGCGACGGCTGCCGGCGGGCCGATCGTGATCGCTACCTACGGCGGCAGGCGGGGCCACCCTGTCCGCCTCGACGTCGAGATATGGCAGTCGCTCCCGCTCGACGGGGACGAGGGCGCCCGTGCCCTCATTGCCCGCCATCCCGAGTTGGTTACGGAAGTAGCCTGCTCGGGACAGCCTGCCGACATCGACACGAGGGAGGATCTCAAGCGATGGAGTTGATCAACGAGTTCGAGGTCCCGGTCTCCGTCGACGAGGCGTGGAGGGTCCTGACCGACGTCGAGCGCATCGCCCCCTGCCTCCCGGGTGCAGAGCTGAAGGAGATCGAGGGGGACGAGTACCGGGGAACCGTCAAGGTGAAGGTGGGACCGATCACGGTGACCTACCGGGGAACGGCGCGTTTCTTGGAGCTGGACGAGGCGGCCCACCGGGCCGTCATGAGGGCCGAGGGGCGTGAGAGCCGGGGCCAGGGCAACGCCTCGGCGACGATCACCTCCAACTTCGCCGCCGTCGGCGACGGCACGAAGGTCTCGGTGGTGACCGATCTCAGCATCACGGGCAAGGTGGCGCAGTTCGGTCGCGGCGTTCTCGACGACGTCTCGGCGAAGCTCCTCACCCAGTTCGTCGAGAACCTCGAGTCGAGCGTGCTCGCTCCGGGTGCGGCCGACGCTCGGGCGACTCGAGGTCCGTCCGAGGGTGACGGGGAGGCAGCAGAGCCGTCGGAGCACGAGAGCGGCCAGGACGGCGTGGAGACCAAGGAGCGGTCGAAAGGCTCGTTCCCGTCGTCTCGGGTGATCGAGAGCGAGCCGGCTGAGCCGGTCGACTTGGTCGGGATCGCCGGACCGTCGCTCGCCCGGAGGTTGCTGCCGTACGCGAGCATTGCCGGAGCGCTCTTCCTCCTGCGCATCGTCGTCTACGCTCTCCGCCGGCGGAAGTCCTGACGGGACCGTGACGGCGCAGCACGTGACGCACGGTCCGTGACCCCCGAGGACCTGGCGGCAGTCTCCGAGCTGCTCGGGCGTGCCCCGCGTGGTCCCTGCGAGGTAGCGGTCCGGCGCCGGGACGGTTCTCCCGTCGTAATAAGAAACGCACCCCACCTCGACGACGGGACCCCGATGCCCACTCTTTACTGGCTTGTCGGGAGGCCGGAGCGTGAGGCGGTCAGCCGCCTCGAGTCACGAGGGGGGGTGCAGGCGGCGGAGAGGGCCGTCGACCGAGAGGCGATCGCGGCCTCCCACGCCCGTTACTCGAAAGAGCGCGCCGCCCTCCTTGCAGGCGGCCCCCGTTTCGAGCACGATCCGTCCGGCGGGGTAGGCGGGGCTCGTCAGGGCGTCAAGTGCCTGCACTCCCATCTCGCCTGGTACCTGGTGGGCGGGGAGGATCCGGTCGGAGAGTGGACGGCCGAGCAGATCGGAATCGAGCGCTCCTCCTACTCGCCGGCGCCGGGGCCTGCACCGGTGGCGGCTGCCGGAGTGGGGCCGGTGGCGGCTGCCGGAGTGGGGCCGGTGGCGGCGGTCGACTGCGGCACGAATTCGACCCGCCTTCTCGTCCTCGACGGAGAGGCGAGGCGCCTCGACCGGAGGATGCAGATCACCCGGCTCGGTGAGGCCGTCGACCGGACGAGGGAGCTGGCGCCCGCCGCCATCGAGCGCACCCTCGCCGTGCTGGCGAGCTTTCGCGAGCTGCTCGACCGCCATGGCGTCGATGCCGGGCGGGTCCGGGCAGCCGCCACCTCGGCCGCGCGGGACGCCAGCAACTCAGAGGCGTTCCTCGGGCCCGCAGCAGAGATTCTCGGCGTGCGCCCCGAGGTGATCGAGGGGACGGAGGAAGGGAGGCTCTCCTATCTCGGTGCGACGGCATCGCTCGACGAGCTAGGCGGGCCGTACCTCGTCGTGGACGTCGGCGGCGGTTCCACGGAGCTGATCCTCGGCAGCGAGGACGGCAAAGCCGGTCCCCGTGAGGTCGTGTCCGTGGACATCGGGTGCGTGCGGGCGACGGAACGTTTCTTGCGGTCGGACCCGCCGGCCGGCTCCGAGCTGGCGGCGGCCCGAGCAGCTGTCAGCGAGCAGGTGGCGAAGGCGACGGGAGGCGATGGCGCCGGCTGGCGGGCGGCCCGCCGGCTCGTCGGGCTGGCAGGGACCGTCTCGGCGATCACAGTCCTCGCCCTCGGCCTCGAGGCGTTCGACGAGTCCCGCGTCCACCACGCCACGGTCTCGCTCAGGAAGATCGACGAGATCACGGCGAGGCTGGCGTCCGTGCCGCTCGCCGAGCGACGGGAGATGCGAGGCGTCGAGCCGGAGCGGGCCGACGTGCTCGTCGGGGGGGCGGTTGTCCTCGCCGAGGTGATGCGGGTGTGCGGGTTCGACGAACTGACCGCCTCCGAGGCAGACATCCTGGACGGCATCGCCCTCCGGTTGCTCGGGCGCGGCTAGCGCAAGCACACGGCGGGCCCTGTGCGGTCGGCGAACGAGGCGTACCATCAGGCAAGGTCCCGGCAGGCCACCGACCATTTCGACAGGAGGCCGACTCATGCCCACGGTCAACCACGCCGACGTCATCGGCTCGCTCCTCCGGCCCAGGTACCTCGTCGAGGCGCGGCAGGCGCTCGAGGAGGGACGGCTCGGTCGAGCGGAGTTCAAGCGCATCGAGGACCGCGCCGTCGACGCCGCCATAGCCATGCAGGAAGCCGTCGGTCTCGACGTCGTGAGCGACGGCGAGCTGCGGCGCTTCTCGTTCTTCGACCACCTGCTGACACATCTCGACGGGCTCAGCCCTTCCGAGGACACCGCAGGGGTGACCTTCCACGCTCCCCGCCCCGAGGACAACTGGGACTTCCACAGCCCGCTCGTCGTGACCGACAAGCTCAGGACCAAGCGCATGATGACCCTCGAGGAGTTCGCCTACGCCCGGGCTGTGGCCCGCAAGCCGGTGAAAGCGCTCATCCCGAGCCCGCTCTTCCTCTATACGGCCTGGTCCGAGAGCCACAGCAAGGACGCCTACAAGGACGCCTACGAGCTCTTCGCGGACGCCGCCCGCCTGCTGCGCGCCGAGGTGGAGGAGCTAGCCCGCCTCGGCTGTACCTACGTGCAGATCGATGCTCCGGACCTCGGCACGCTCGTCGACGAGGAGAACCGCAGCTTGCGGGAGTCCTTCGGCATGCCGACGGAGCGGACGCTCACCGAGGGCATGGACATCGTCAACTCGGTCGCCGACGTGCCCGGCGTGACCTTCGGTCTGCACCTGTGCAGAGGAAACTACGAGGGGAAGTGGATCGCCACCGGCGGCTACGACCCTGTCGCGGAGGCCCTCTTCAAGCGGGGCACCAACATCGACGTCTTCCTCCTCGAGTACGACAACGAGCGCTCGGGCGACTTCGCGCCGCTCGCCGGCGTGCCTGACGACAAGGTCGTCGTGCTCGGCCTCGTGTCGAGCAAGACGACCCAGGTCGAGCCGATCGACTCCCTCGTGCGCCGGGTGGACGAGGCCGCCAGGTATGTCTCGAAGGACCGGCTGGCGGTGTCGACCCAGTGCGGCTTCTCGTCCGTGATCATCGGCGCCAACCCGATCGACGAGGCGACGCAGGAGGCCAAGCTCCGGCTCGTCGCCGAGGTGGCAGGTGCCGTCTGGGGTTGAGGCCGAGGCATGATTGGCCGGTGGCAAGCGAGGTGGTCGTCGTCGGCGGCGGGGTCGCAGGGGCAAGCGCCGCCTACTGGCTCGCCCGGCGCGGGATAGGCGTCACCCTTCTCGACTTTGCTCACGACGGCAGGGCGACCTCGGCCGGCGCAGGCATCATCTCGTATGCCGGCGCCCAGGCGGGCTCGGAGGAGTGGCGGCGCTACTTCCAGGCGGCGACCACCTACCACCGAGGGCTCGTGGCCGACCTCGCCACCCTCGACGAGGACGAGATCGGATACCGAGTCGTAGGCGAGCTGATCGTCATGCCGGGCGAGGACGGCGAGCTACGCCTCTCTCGGCTGGCCGACGAGCTCGAGCAGGGGAACGCCCTCTGGCAGGACCCGCAGATCGGTGAGGTGCGCCTGCTCTCCCCCGCCGAGGCGCGGAAGCTCTTCCCGCCGCTCGAGCCTTCTCTGGGCGGCGTGCACGTGAGCGGAGTGGCGCGCCTCGACGGCAGGCTCTTCTGCGAAGCCCTCCATAGAGCGGTCGTGCGTCTCGGCGGCCGTGTCGAGAGCGGGCCGGCAGAGCTCCGTCCCACTCCGGGGCGGCGCCCTCCAGGAGTCGCTTTCGCGGGCGAGATCCTCTCGCCCGACGCAGTCGTCGTCGCCGCCGGGGCGTGGACTCCGGAAGCTCTCGCCCCGCTCGAGCTGAGCATCCCGACAGAGCCCGAGCGCGGCCAGATCATCCACCTCGCCCTCCCCGGCACCGATACGGCGTCACTCCCGGTGCTGGACGGGTACGACCGGAACTACATGGTCGCCTTCCCGCCCGATCGCGTCGTCGTCGGCGCCACGAGAGAGACGGGGAGCGGCTTCGACTACCGGGTCACGGCTGGCGGTGTGCAGGAGCTGATGAGGAGGGCGCTCGAGGTGGCGCCGGGGTTGGCGGACGCGACGCTTGTCGAGGTAAGGGTCGGGTTTCGTCCCGTCAGCCCCGACGGCCGGCCGGTCCTCGGCGCCGTCCCAGGCTACGACGGCCTCCTCGTCGCCACAGGGTTTGGGCCATCCGGTCTCACCCTCGCCCCGTACTCCGCCGCTCTCGTCGCTGCGGCTGCCTGCGGGCTCGAGGCGCCGGAGCTCGGCGACGTGGCAGGGACGCTCGCGCAGTTCTCACCGGCGCGTTTTGCAGAGGTTGGTCGGAGCTAGCTGGTTCGTCTCTCTCCGTATGCCATGCGCGAGACCTCCTCGACGAAACGCCCGCTTCTCCCAGCCTCGTCCTCCGCCCACTTACGGCCCGACCGTCCGAGCAGCTGGCGCTCTCTCTCGTGGCCGGCGAGGTAGCGGACCGAGTCGAGGAGGTCGCCGGGGTTCGAGTACCACAGCCCGCCATTGGCGGCGGCTGCATGCTCGGCGGCGACCGAGCCGGCGGGCACCACGACGGGCGTCCCGAAGAGCATCGACTCGATCGCCTCGCGCCCGATCGGGCCCGGCGGCCTCACGTCGATCGTGGCGATGGCTCGTGCCATGAGCCGCCAGACGTTCATCCGGCTCGGAGCCCATGCCACGATGTGGCGGCGTTCGGAGTCCGTTACGACCCAGCGCCCATGGCGAACCTCGGCGACGGAGACGCCCCCCGCGTACTCCCGCAAGAGCTCGTGGGGCAGGGGGGTGCCGGCACGGTCGTCCTCCGGCCAACCCGAGACGAGGAGCAGGTACGAGCCGAAAGACGCCATGCCGGCCATGCCGGCCTCGGCGGCGGAGCGGTTGACGGGGAGGGGCACGTGGAGCCGGTGGAGGAGCCCGGAGCGGCCGGCACGACCTGCGCTCGCCAGGAGGAGCGCGAGCTCCGAGTCCGAGAAGGCACCGACGGCGTCGCTCACGGGACCGAGCGAGTCGAAGGCGGTGGAGGCGAGGAGCGGATCGTCACCGCGGAGAGGAAGGACGACGACGCGTGGTCGCCCCGTCCCGAGCGGCAGCGAGTTGGCGATCCAGAGCGTCTCTGCCCCGGCCAGGACCACGACGTCGGGAGCAGCCTCGCCGAGGAGGCGGAGCGCCTCCCCGGAGGGGCGGGCCTCGGCGGCGATCAGTCCCCGCTCTGCCACCTCGGGAAGGGTGCTCATCCCCTCCGGCTGGCGGCCGAGGGCGGCTCGCAAGACGGTGGACACTCCAGAGCGCGGAGGCGGTGCGGAAGCCGAGTGGACCGAGAAGATGCCGTCGACGTAGTGGCGCGGTCGCGCCGGGGCGAGCTTCGAGCGGTCGTCGAGGCTGACGACCGACACCTCCGCCCCGAGCGCGAGGGCGCCGGCGACCGACCTGATCGCCGCTGCCCGCTCGCCCGAGTTCGTCCCCCAGGCGGACGAGACGACGACGACGCGTGGCCGTGCCGGGCGCGCTGGCCGTGCCGGGCGTGCCTGGCGCGCGGCCTCAGCCGCCTCACTCACCCAGGTGCTCGTCGACGTGATGGGCGAAGTCGATGAGATCGTGGCGGATCGCGCCGATGAACCGGAGCTGCGTCGCACCCTGGTCGTCGACACCGCGGCTGGCGGCGGCGACCGCCCTGACGTTGACGGCGAGGTAGTCCTGCAGCTTGCCGAGGTACGGACCGATGGCGGCGAGGACGATGCGGTGGCAGATGCGGCGGGCGGCCCCTTTGATGCCTCGGGCGGGCGGGGATGCGAGCCACTCCGAGAGGTCCCAGTGCTCGTGGAGCCATTGCAGGTCGACGTTGAGGCCGACCGGCGTCCGGGCGGCGCCCTCGAAGGTCTGTTCGAAGGACTGCGAGGGCACCCAGCTGCGCGGTGCCGAGCCGGCCTCCTGCCTTCTAGCTCTTAACTCGTCTACGACTTGTCGAGCATCGAGAGGAAGCTCTCCCATCGCTCCTGTTCTCCTTCGGTCGGGAGCCGGCAGAAGCAGTCGAACCGGCCCAGGTTGGGGTTGTAGTACGGGTCGCCCTCGATCATCAGCTCGCGCCAGCGGCGCCTGAGGTACGGCAGCTCCGCCGTGTCGTCGGTGTGCCCCCTGCTCTTCGACTCGTGGTGCACGAGCTCTGCGAGGGGCACGTAGACGACGAGGAGATCTTTCTCCCTGAGGCGGAGGCAGTAGTCGATGTCGTTGTAGGCGACGGCGAGGGAAGGGTCGAAACAGCCGACCGCCTCGAACACCTCGCGCCGCGTCATCATGCAGGCGCCGGTGACCGCCGAGACGTTGCGGATCACGCTCAGGCTCGAGAGGTAGCCCGGACGATCCCCTTCTATCCCCTGCTGGGTATGGGCAGCACCCCAGCAGAGCCCGACGGCCACGCCGCCATGCTGGACGGTTCCGTCGGGAAAGAGGAGCCTGGCGCCTACGGCCCCTACCTCCGGGCGCTCCGCGTGGGCGACGAGGTGGTAGAGCCAACCGGGAGAACGGGCCTCGACGTCGTTGTTGAGGAAGAGGAGGAGATCGCCCGAGGCCCGCTCGGCCGCCTCGTTGTTGATCTTGACCCAGTTGAACGGACCCGGCGCCTCGACGAGGCGTACCCGGGGGTCGCGGGCGAGCTCCGTCATCACCGCCCGTGTCTCGGGTAGGGCCGAGTCGTTGTCGACGAGCAGGATCTCGAAGCTGTCGTAGCCGGGGTCTGCGACGAAGGCTCGGTAGCAGGCGGCCAAGAGGGCCGGCTCGTCCCGGAAGGGGACTATGGCGCTCACGAGTGGACGCCTCTTGATCCGCCGGCGCACGTGGTAGCTACCTCCGATCCTCGGGTGGGAGACGACGTCGGCGTCGATCCCGCGCCGCTCCACGGCGTCGGCGAGCGCTCGCCGGCCGGCGTCGAAGGCCCATGGCTTGGCAGTGGGGTCGGCCGAGGCCGAGCCGAGGGTCGCCCGCCAGTGATAGAGGATCTCGGGAACGTGGACTATCTCCTCGTCGGAGAGGCGCTCGGTCGCCCGCAGCATCAGGTCGTAGTCCTGGGCGCCGTCGAACTCGCTACGCAGTCCTCCGATCTCGTCCAGCAGGGACCGGGCGACCACGAGCACATGGCACATGTAGGCGTTGGAGAGCAAGAGGTCAGGCGACCAGCCCGGCTTGAAGGCGGGCATCATGCGCCGCCCCGACTCGTCGATCTTGTCCTCGTCCGAGTAGACGAGGCGGGCAGCCGGATGAGCGGCGATGGCCGCCTCGAGCCGGCTGAGGGCGTTAGGCGCCAGCTCGTCGTCGTGGTCGAGGAAGACCACCCAGTCCCCCCTCGCCCCTTCCAGGCAGCCACTCGTCGCTGCCGAGATGCCGCCGTTCTCGCTTCGCGAGCGGACGCTTATGCGTGGGTCGAGGGCGGCTATCTGGCGGAGGCGCTCGGCGAGCACTCTGTCGCCGGAGGC
>JASHRK010000010.1 GCA_030037405.1 Acidimicrobiales bacterium
GCCGCGCAGGGCTCTGACCGGCCGAAGAACGAGTGAATGCCGACAGCAACTGGCCGTTTTCAAGGAGACCGTCTCCAGCATCGAGCTGTCGTAGCCACGGTGCAGGGAGTGGATCGTCACCCAGTTTGACAACCTGCACTCACTTCTCGTCCTGACGAGCAGTGATTGGCCGATTCACCAGGGCAAACGTTGTACAACTGATGTGAAGCCTCGGCACCCGGACGACGGTCTGGCTCCGGCTGCTGGGTGACAGAGAGTCGAAGGTTCTAGGCCGCATTGACACGGTCCGGTCTACCACCGGGGTTGCCCAGTGCACCGTGCTCCTTTCCTCGGTCGTGGCGTTTTGGATGTGTGCGCAGGAGCTTCCCGTCCAGGAAGATGTGGATGGTGTCTCGGGTGATGGTGAGCTCGACCTGGCGGCGTCGATAGCCGTTTCCGACCCGGTACTGGGTGCCGGCGAAGGAGACCGACCCCTGGCCGTTGACCTTGCGCACCACCACCGCCCCGGCCGGAGCGGGGTCCGAAGCGCCGATCGCCGCTCGGTGCAGGCGCATCTCCTCGTCGGCGAGGTGGCGCCGGGCGTGGGTGGCCACGAGCACCCCGTCGCAGAAGATCTCGAGCAGGCCCTGGCGGCTGAAGACCTCTACTTGCTGACCGGCCAGATGTCTGCCCACGTGGTACTTGAAGCGCAGCACGTCGACCTTGCCGTTCTGATGCACCCGGCGCAGAAGACGCTTGTCGCCGGGCCGCACATCGGGCTGCGGCCCTTCGTCGTCGGCTTGGGCTGGTTGGCGCCGAGCGAGAGAGAAACGTTCGATAGGCGGGCGGTCGCCCAGGCTCTGATGCTCGCGGATGGTGTTGTACTCGTGCACCCAATTGTCGATGGCCGCTTGGGCTTCTTCGATGCTGTCGAAGACCTTGTCGTCCAAGAAGTCGCGCTTCAATGTCTTGTGGAAGCGCTCCACTTTCCCCGTGGTGGTGGGCGAACCAGGGGCGGTGAGCAGGTGCCTGATGCCGTGTTCCTGGCAGATGCGGTCGAAGCGCACGAGCCCCTTCCCGGGCCCGAAACGGCCGGTGAAGACCTTGCCGTTGTCCGACAGGATCGCCTCTGGCCGTCCGTGGCGCGCCAGCGCCTCCTCGAGCGCCTCGCACACCGGGCCGGCGGTGGCCCGGGCGACGACCTTGGCGCAGACACAGAACCGGGAGTGATCGTCGATGCCGGTCACGATGCTCGGGCGCGATCCGTCGGTCAGGGCCACGCCCAAGGTGACGTCCATCTGCCACAGCTCCATGGGGCGCGACCGTTCCCAGCGCTTGTAGTCGCTGGGGCGGCGCTTTCTGGGCTTTGGCTCGAGCAGCACATGGCGCACCAGGCAGCGATAGATGGCTGAGCGTGACGGCAAGGGGTCGGTCCCGACCCTCCTCAGCCGATTCAAGATCGTGCGAGGCCCCCACTCGGGATGCGCTCGGCGCATCTCCACGATCCTCGCTTCCACCCGCGGTGGCATCTGGTGGGGACAGGTGTCGGGCTTGCAACTCTTGTCGACGAGACCGGCCAGTCCCTGTGCTGCGTAGCGCGTCAACCACCGGTGCACGGTCTGGCGACCGACGCCATATCGACGCGCCACGTCGGTCACGGTGGCCGCGCCTTCGAGAACTTCGAGCACGGCCTTATAGCGCTGTTCCACGAGCCCCAGCTCCACCAGCACGACTGCCTCCTTGGTCGCGGACGGGATCGTCCACAGCCAAGAACCGTCGAGCTCGCCCGACGCGGATGGGGTGTCGCACAGCTACCGGAGCCAGTGTCGCCCAGGAGCCGGAGCCGCGTCCGGAAAGTGTCGCTAAGGAACCGAAGCCAATGTGTCGCCCAGGAGCCGGAACTTCACATCCGAAGAGCCAAGCTTGCGGTGGAGGTAATCGCGATGTTTTCAAACCGCTCTGACCAGGGGCGACGTTTCCGCGACCTCCTGGATCCCGTCAGAGCGCGGGGCTGAAATCACCTGAAGGACCGGAGCACCTGGCGGGTCCGCTCATACTCCTCGTCGTCGCCGGTGAGGATCGTCACACGGACGTCGGAGGCGCCGGCCTCTGCATAGCGCCGGAGCCCCTCGTTGACGGCGGCTTCGTCGCCCGCGATCACCAGATCGGATGGATTGTCCACCCCTTCGGCCTGCAGCATGTGCTGGTACGCAGGAAGGTTCCCATACAGGCCTTGCTCGGCGGCGGAGCGGGCGCGTACGGCGTCGGGATCGTCGGTGACGCACGCCGTGACCCCCGCCAAGATGCGAGGAGCGCCGCGACCGGCCTCGGCGGCGGCGGCAGTGATGGTCGGGGCTATGTGCTTGGCGATGGTGTCGGGTCCGACCATCCACAAGGTGGTGCCGGCCGCCTGGGTCCCGGCGAGCTTCAGCATCTTTGGTCCCAGGCCGGAGACGAGCACGGCCGGTGCTCCCGGCGCGTCGATATCGAGCTTGCCTCGCGCCGTGATCTCCTCGCCGACGACATCAGCGGCATCGCCGGCGAGTAGCGGCAACAGCGCCTCGAGGTATTCCTTGGTGCGCGTGTAGGGCTTGGCGTAGGACTCGCCGTAGAGGGCCTCGACCACGAATTGGTGTGAGGGCCCAATTCCGAGCGTCAGACGCCCGTCGACGGCGGCGTGCACGGTGCGCGCCTGTATGGCCAGGGCCAATGGATGGCGGCCGTAGATGGGCACGACAGAGACGCCGAGTTCGAGGTCCGGCACCTCCTGACCGACGACCGCCAGCGCGGTCAGGGCATCGGGTCCGAAGATCTGGGACATCCACACGCCCGCGAGACCGTCGTCGGCCGCCTGGTGGGCCTGCGCCCGTATGGCGTCGATGCTGCGGTGGTGGCCGCCGATATTGAGGGCGATACGCATCGTCATCCTTCCTGAGTCAGCGCACGTGCGATGACGGCGTCGACGTCCTTGCGGCCGCGCACGCCGACGCCACCGTCGCAGTTGTGCACGGATCCGGTCACGGTGCGCGAGTTGTCGCGCGAGGCGAGGAGCACGTAGTGGCCGGTGTAGTCGGACGGGGCGATGGCGCGTTCGAGGGCAGTGAAACCCTCGGCGATCCGGTCCATGGGGAGCGACGAGATCGGTACGTCCGACAAGCCGAGAGCCTTGGGACCGCGCAGGTCGGTGGGCATGGCCCCGGGTGCCACACCATTGACACGTACCTTGGGCGCGAGCTCATACGCGAGCTGCTTCACGAGACCGACGACAGCATGTTTCGAGGCGCCGTAGAGCGGGCCACCACCACCGGGCCAGAATCCGGCGTTGGACACAGTGAAGACCATCGATCCTTCGCTCCGGCGTAACTCGTCGACTGCGGCTTTGGCGCCGAACAGGTACGACTTGACGTTCAGAGCGAAGATCTCGTCGAA